>CAZLNX010000258.1:0-8854 GCA_964560795.1 uncultured Anaerolineales bacterium
TCGGTGGCTGTGGTATCGGCCACCTACAAAATCCTTTATACCAGGAGTTATTATGACCGCAGTTGTTACAGATCAACCCGTTGTCAATGATAAACGCGAAATTTTTGGATGGGCCATGTATGATTGGGCCAACTCCGCCTTCAGCACCACCATCGGGACCGTATTTCTGGGCCCCTATCTGGCATCATTAGCCGCGGGCGCAGCTGAGGCGCATGCCGATGGCCTGGCGCGTTTCTTGGGAATACCTGTGGCGCCTGATTCCTTCTTCCCTTATGCCGTCTCTTTTTCTGTACTCTTGCAAGTTCTCTTTCTCCCCATCTTAGGGGCCATCGCCGACTACTCTCACCGCCGCAAACAAATGATGCAGATTTTTGCCATTTCCGGAGCAGCGGCGACAATCGGGTTGTTTTTGGTGACCGATCCTCTATGGTGGTTGGGAGGCGTTCTCTTTATCTTAGCTAATCTTTGTTTTGGGGCGGCAATCGTGTTCTACAACGCATATCTGCCCGATATCGCCAGTGAAGATCAGCGTGACCGGGTCTCATCCTATGGCTGGGCAATGGGCTATTTGGGTGGCGGGTTGTTACTGCTCCTCAATTTAGTCTTTTATCAGATGCATGAAAAACTTGGCGTTCCTACTGGATTAGCTATCCGCATCAACCTGGCTTCGGCGGGTTTATGGTGGTTGGGATTTTCTTTCATTACCTGGGCACGCTTGCGCACCCGACGCGCCTCGCGCCAATTGCCTGAGAAAACAACGTATCTTAAAGTTGGCTTCAAACAGCTTGGGCACACTCTCAAAGAAATCAAGAACTTCCCCGAAACACTCAAATACTTGCTGGCCTATTTCCTCTACAATGACGGCATTCAAACCGTGATTGCTGTCTCAGCCACATTTGCCGCGGCGCCACTGGTACGTGGCGGTCTAGAACTCGACCAGGGCACCCTCACCATGGTCATTCTGATGATTCAATTCGTTGCTTTTGGTGGGGCGCTATTTTGGGGAAAACTGGCTCAATGGGTTGGTGCGAAACGTTCTATCATCATCAGTTTGGTGATCTGGTCGGGTGTAGTCATTTATGCTTATGGTGGTATGAAAGGCGATACGCGCGTGCTCGAATTCTGGATCCTGGGAGCCTTCATCGCTTTGGTGATGGGCGGCAGCCAGGCAATCAGCCGCAGCTTATTTGCCCAAATGATCCCTGATGGTCAGGAAGCCGAGTATTACTCCTTCTACGAAGTCAGCGAGCGCGGCACTTCCTGGATTGGCCCGTTTCTCTTTGGGCTGATGAACCAGGCTTTCGGCAGCTTGCGCCCTGCAATCCTTTCGTTGATCTTTTTCTTCGTGGTAGGCCTGATCCTGCTGCCCTTCGTCAATGTCGAAAAGGCCATCGCCGACGTCAAGGCCTATCAACCAGAGCAAATGTAGTTTCCTCCTCACATAAACAATTGCGCCGTGCCTTTGTAGCGCGGCGCTTTTTTTTATGGTAACCTTTCCCCGCTATGACAAATCTGACTGGCACTGAAAGAGCCGATTATGTCCAGGAGATGTTCACCCGCATTGCTCATCGTTATGATCTGATGAACCGCCTGATGACCGCGGGACAAGACGCGCGTTGGCGGCGTGAGGTCATCCGGCGCGCTTCCCTGCCCCCGGGCAGGAGCTTCCTTCTCGACCTCGGGGCTGGTACCGGTGATTTAGCTTTCGATGCCCTTCGGCAGCACCCCGAAACAATACCCATCGCCGCCGACTTTACCCTGGCGATGATGCATGTCGGTCAGAATCGGCAATATGGGCATCAGGTGAACTGGTCCTCAGCCGACGCATTGAGGCTGCCCTACCCAGATGAAACCTTTGACGCTGTAATTTCAGGATTTCTGCTGCGCAATGTGATCGATATTCAGCAGGCATTGGTCGAACAGTATCGCGTCATCAAACCTGGGGGGATGATCGTCACTCTCGATACCACACGCCCACGCCAGAATCTGCTTTCTCCGTTTATTCGTTTCCATATGAAAACGGTAATCCCAGCTATGGGACGCATGCTTACAGGTCAGGCTGATGCCTATGAATATTTACCAGATTCCTCGATCAACTTTCTGCGTGCCGAGGAACTGGCCGCACGACTGGCTGCGGTGGGTTTCACTGGAGTGAATTTCCAGCGCAAGATGTTTGGAGTTGTTGCTATTCATTGGGGGAAAAAATGAGTCAGGACGTCAATCCGTCAAAGCGTCTCCGCCGCATTGTTGTGGGAATCAGCGGAGCTTCTGGAGCCATTCTGGGTATCCGCTTGATGGAATTGCTGCGTGAAATGGAATATATCGAAACTCACGCGGTGATCTCCCCAGCTGCGCGCATGACCATCACACAAGAAACCGATTGGAAAGTTGATGATGTCCTGGCGCTCGCCGATGTTGTTTATAAACATGGCGATATTGGCGCATCCATTGCATCCGGCTCCTTTGATACCTCGGGGATGCTCATCATCCCTTGCTCCATAAAAACTCTCTCTGCTGTAGCCAATTCATATACAGAGAATCTGCTCGCTCGCTCTGCCGATGTGACTCTCAAAGAGGGGCGACCCTTAGTGTTAGTGGTACGTGAAGCCCCTCTGCATCGCGGACATCTGCGTCTCATGGATCAAGCTGCTGAAGCGGGAGCAGTGATCTTCCCGCCCATGCCAGCCTTTTACACCCGACCAGAGTCAATCGACGACATTGTTGATAACATCGTAGGCCGTGCCCTGGCGAGACTAGGGACAGAAAATTCACTGTATGAAAAATGGTCTAAAGACAGTGAATGAATCACCACGAAGACTCGAAGACACAAAGAGAATCAGAAATAATGTTTTTACTTAGTGTCTTTGTGCCTTAGTGGTAAAAAATAGCGATAACGAACGGTTTTATTATTATGACGGATCGAGATCTTACCAAGGCTGCCTTGCGCGGCGAACCATCTTACGTCTGGCGAGCGGGACAGGACCGCCGCTTAAAGATGATCTTCGATGTTGCTGGGGAGCGCGTCACAGGTCGTGTCTTGGAGAACGGTTGTGGGGTGGGGATGTATGTCGAGAAATTGAGTGCTTACGGCGGCGAAGTGATTGGCCTGGAGTATGACTTCGAGCGCGCCTCTGACGCTCACGCAAAATCACCACACATCACCAATGCTGCAGGGGAACATCTCCCTTACCCCAAAGAGACGTTCGATTTGATATTGAGTCACGAAGTCATCGAGCACGTTCAGGATGACCAAGCTGCGGTTGCTGAAATGGTGCGTGTGCTCAATCCCGGTGGTCGGGCAGTGATTTTTTGCCCCAATCGCGGCTACCCCTTTGAGACGCATGGCATTTACTGGCGTGGAAAGTATAGGTTTGGCAATACGCCCCTAGTGAACTGGCTGCCGCGGGTATGGCGGGATAAATTGGCGCCTCATGTAGAAGTTTACACGCGACGAGATATGATGCGCTTGTTCGACGGTTTACCCGTCGATTTCGTCAAACGCACAATTGTCTTTGGGGCTTACGACAATATTATCGCTCGTTTTGGGGGTTTGGGGCGCGTTTTGCGAACAGTGCTGCAATTCATGGAACGCACGCCCCTGAAGGTATTTGGTTTATCGCATTTCTGGGTGGTGGAAAAGCGAGAGGATTGAAGAGAGAGGAGTTGAGCTTCAATCTCCGATCTTCAATATTCATTTTCCTCTGAAATCATAAATCCCATTCACAATGGGCCAGGTTGTCCCGCAGCCTGGGCAGTTTAGGGATTCGGAAGTCTCTTCTAGCGTATTGTTCTCACAGTTTGGGCAGCGGAAGAAAGCGTCAATGTTGGGTTGGACATCATTCACTCCGGTCGCTTTCGATTTCACGAAAACGCTGGGAGTTAGCTGCCACCAATTTCCTGTTAATTGTGCCAAGGAATCCAATGCTACCAAAAGCTTGGTAGGAACGAGGCGCTTGAGCAGACCGATGCGAAAATGAGAGACGGTCAGTTGGCGCTCGATCTCGAAACCGACTTCGTCGAGCCAGATGCGTACTGTCTTGGGGTGGAAGTCGAAGTTTAGGGGCACAAACTCCACCTGTTCGGGTGTAAAGGGACTCCACTCTTGTTTGCGCAGGAAGTAGCGTAGGATGGCCTTGAGATTCAGTTTGCTGGCAAATTCTAGGATGAAAGTACTCTGCACCTTCAGCACGCGGCGGATCTGGGCCAGTGCCTGGGGTGCTTCGGCCAGGTGATGCAGCACACGGATCATCGTAGCGGCATCGAAAAGACTGTCCACGAAGGGCAGGCGGTACACATCCCCGGCAACATAGATATAGCGATCACTTTTTCCTAGTCTTTCTTGGGCCTGTTGAAGCTGCGTGAGCGAATAATCCAATAACACAACGCGTTCGAAGCCATGATAGCGAGGAGTGTTGCGTCCGGCTCCAGCACCAAGTTCTAAAAGCAGTTCTCCGTTGGGAGGTAGTAAACGCCTCAGGGCAACGGCTTCAGCTTGATCTTCGTACGCGCGGCCGCCTTGGTCCCAGAAGCTGGTTTGGTAATCTGAGCCTTCGTAATCGCAGATGGGGGGATGTTCGTTAGTCATATCACAAAAAGTAGGGGCACAACACTTTGTGCCCCTACTTGATAACAATTTGTTGAGATTATTTCTCAGCTATGCGGGCGCCGTCGTAGCCGCGTCCCACGCCGCGATATTTGAAGCCTAATTCTGCCATCTCTTCAGGGTCATAGATATTACGGCCGTCAAAGATCGCCGGCTGTTTCATCGCATCGCGCAACTGGCGGCGGTTCAATTGTTTGAACTCATTCCACTCGGTGTTGACGATCAGGGCATCGCAACCCTCAGCCATGCTGTAAGGATCATTGAACATTTCTACGGCAGGGAGAATTGGCGCAGCAACTTCCATGGATACCGGGTCATAACCCCGCACAGAGGCTCCAGCCGCAATCAGCTTGTTGGCGATATCGATCGACGGCGCGTCGCGCATGTCATCGGTGTTGGGTTTGAATGCCAGACCTAACATGCCTATCATGCGACCGTTCAATTCGCCATCGAGCAGTTCTTCGATGCGTTCGATTGCCATGGGGCGGCGGTCGGCGTTGATCTCCATGACTGCGTGCAGCAGTTGAGGGTGTTTTCCCTTTTCTTCGGCCATATGTGTGAGTGCAAGTACATCCTTGGGGAAACAGGAGCCACCATACCCCAGGCCAGCATTCAGGAAATGATGGCCTATGCGCTCGTCATAGCCCATGCCATTGGCTACTTCGGTCACATCTGCTCCTAACGCTTCACATATGTTGGCAATCTCATTGATGTAAGAGATCTTGGTTGCCAAAAATGCGTTGGATGCATATTTGATCATCTCCGCGGTGCGTAGGTCAGTGATCACAATGGGTGCCCGTAAAGGGAGATGTAATTGGGCAACTTTGTCGGCGGCTTCGCGGTTCAGCGACCCCAAAACCGTTCTATGCGGATTCATGAAATCGAAGATTGCTGAACCCTCGCGCAAGAATTCAGGGCAGGATACCACGGAGAAGGGAACTTCTTCCTGCTGGTTGCGCATGACGATATCAGCAACCCAATCGCCTGTTCCGACAGGGACGGTGGATTTGTTGATGATGATTAGTTCATCGGCCATCACCTCAGCGATGGAGCGGGCAGCAGCTTCGACGTATTGCAGGTCAGCTTCGCCATCTACACCGGAGGGCGTGCCAACCGCGATGAAAGCGAATTTGGAATCTTTGACGCCTTCTTCATAGGACGTTGTAAAAGTAAGCCGTCCAGATTTGACATTGCGTTCAACGAGTTCTTCTAAGCCGGGCTCGTAGATGGGCATTTCGCCGCGCTTCAAGCCTTCGATTTTTTCTTCGCTGATATCCAGTGCAATAACGCGATTGCCCAGGTCAGCAAATCCCGCAGCCGTGATCAGGCCGACATAGCCGACCCCAACAACACATATTTGTTTCATAATTTACCTCCGAGGTTCATGGGAAATGGATTCGAAATGCCGTTTCCCGCCTCAATTTGTTACTTAGTTGTCTGACAAGTCATTTGGGTGACTTCCATAGCCCGGAAATATTACCATAGGCTGTTCTATTTGGCACGAGTTGGGCGTTTTTGTGCGTACGCAAAAGGTCATTTAGGAGCAATGACCTCTGTCACTTGTAGTTCGGACAAAAACACTCTAAAATATTGACGATAATTCTTATCCGTAAGGCCGAAATAGGAGAAAATCTTATGCAGATCACACGTCAAGCTGATTATGCCGTCCGGGCAGTCTATTACTTGTCTTCATTAGGGCTCGGGAAACGTGCCGCTACAAGCAAAATTGCAGCTGAACAGCGAATTCCGCCTTCTTTCCTGGCGAAGATCGTTTCTCAATTATCTGTAGCCGGATTACTGCATACCTCACGTGGTGCCCGAGGTGGTGTGTCCCTGGCGCGTGATCCTGAAGAGATTAGCCTCTTGGATGTGGTTGAAGCCATTGATGGCCCCATTTACTTGAACGAATGTGTGGGTGAGAATGGTGTGTGTTCCTTCGAAGATTCATGCCCAATGCGCCCTATTTGGTGTGATGCGCAAAAAGATTTGGTTGATCGCTTGGGAACAACGTATTTTTCGAACGTTGTTTCTACAGCGTAACAAAATCTGAATCTCCTTCGCCACGGCTGTAATTCTCAAAAACATCTAAAAAATTACATATCCCTTCCCCTCTTGGCGTATAATTACCAAGAGGGGATATGTGTTTATCATACAAAGACTGTCGAACAGAACGACAGGTATGTAGGAGGTTTAAATGTCCAAATCTCGTGTTGTGCGTGCGCCACAGGGAACCCAAAGAACGTGCAAATCCTGGCTAACCGAAGCGCCCTATCGGATGATCCAAAACAACCTGGACCCTGATGTTGCCGAACGTCCCGAAGATTTAGTTGTGTATGGAGGCAGGGGTCAGGCGGCCCGAACCTGGGAAGCCTATGATGAAATTTTAGCAACCCTGGCCGATCTTGAAGATGATGAAACCTTGTTAGTCCAATCTGGGAAACCGGTTGTGGTTTTCAAAACGCACGAAGATGCACCGCGAGTTTTGATCGCCAATTCGAACCTGGTTCCACACTGGGCTACTCAGGAGCATTTCGATGACTTGGCCGCGCAGGGCTTGATCATGTACGGCCAGATGACCGCCGGTTCGTGGATCTATATTGGTACGCAGGGTATCTTGCAGGGCACCTACGAAACACTTGGTGCGCTGGCCCAACAACGCGGTTGGGGATCTATGAAGGGTAAGTTTGTGCTGACTGCCGGATTGGGCGGTATGGGTGGTGCCCAACCTTTGGCAGTAACCATGAACGAGGGAGTTTGCTTGATCGTGGAAGTTGATCCCGAGCGTGCCAAACGCCGCCAGGAGATCGGCTATGTGGATATGGTGGTCGATACCCTCGAAGAGGCCATGACCCTGGTGGAAGAGGCTGTCGAAGATGGCACGCCTAAATCCATTGGTCTGATTGCCAACGCAGCGGATATTTATCCCGAATTGGTGCTGCGCGGTGTAATCCCCGACGTGGTCACTGATCAAACGCCTGCCCATGATGTACTCAGTTATGTACCCACAGGTTTGGGTGTTGAAGAAGCTGAATTCCTGCGGGAGTCGAACCCCGCAGAGTATGAAAAACGCTCTATGGAGTCTATGGCTCGGCACGTCGAGGCCATGCTGGCCTTTCATAAAAAGGGTGCTGAGGTATTTGACTATGGCAACAATTTAAGGCAGCGCGCTTTTGATTTTGGCGTGAGTGATGCCTTCAATTTCCCTGGATTTGTGCCTGCCTATATCCGGCCGCTGTTCTGTGAGGGTAAAGGACCATTCCGCTGGGTGGCGCTTTCAGGTGACCCTGAGGATATTTATCGTACGGACGAAGTTGTCATGGAACTGTTCCCCGATGATGAGCATCTCCATCGCTGGCTGCAAATGGCCAAAGAGAAGATCCCTTTCCAGGGCTTACCCTCACGCATTTGTTGGTTGGGATATGGTGAACGAGCGAAAGCGGGCCTGGCTTTCAATAAACTGGTTGCAGATGGAATTGTCAAAGCGCCCATCGTCATCGGCCGCGACCATTTGGATGCAGGTTCGGTAGCCTCTCCTAACCGAGAAACCGAAGGTATGAAGGATGGCACTGACGCGGTCAGTGATTGGGCGATCCTCAACGCGCTGATCAATGCCGTGGGTGGCGCGACCTGGGTATCATTCCATCATGGCGGCGGTGTGGGCATCGGATATAGCCAACATGCTGGTCAGGTGATCGTTGCCGATGGCACTCCCGAAGCTGCCCGCCGACTTGAGCGCGTGCTCACTGCGGATCCAGGTATGGGTGTCGTGCGCCATGCGGATGCCGGGTATGATGAGGCCATTGATGCTGCTAAGCGGCATGGTATCAAGATGCCCATGTTGGGTAAATAAGTTTGTAGTAGGGCACGGGAGTGCCCGTAACGAAGCAATTCAGCGGATGTAACCTAATACAAGTTTCTTTGCGGAATAGACGCCACTCTTGTGGCTAACTACGAACCAGGTGTTATTGTTAGTAGTAGGGCACGAGAGTGCCCGTAAAAGTTTATGTACGAATACAGAAAGATGACACCTGAAGAGCGGAAACAAATACTCCACGAAAGGAAGGAGCGTGGTTTTCCACTCCATGCACCCCCACATCTCAAAGGTATTGCTGGTTATTATCTGATCACCGCAGCGTGTTATGAGCACAGGCCCATCTTTGATACCCCAGAGTTGTTATCTTTTCTGATGGATGAAATCCTAGTAGTTTGCCAAAACTGGTTTGACGGATAAGAAAAAATGTGGCATTCTTC
>CAZLNX010000259.1:0-8825 GCA_964560795.1 uncultured Anaerolineales bacterium
TAAGAGAAATAGTTAAACTTTCACAAATCGAATAAATAGAGATATCAAGAGTAGTCCTTCTTTATATGAATATTTCGTCCGGGCGCAACGGGGGGTGCAACGAACCCTGAGACTCATGCAATTCATGCTACAATTGCTACAAAAGGTTCATATTCAACATATCCAACACAAAAATTTCCGTTTTTTTGCCTGTTTTTGCGACAGTTTCTACTATATTTTTTGTAGCGACTCGCAATAAACTTAAATGCTTATATGCCCAATATCTCTCAGATTCTTCGGGCGCGCCAACGTCGCCGCAAAAAATACGCCTACACTTCCCTTAGATTTTCTGGCTTAAGTTTTGCGACTTCAGTAAGTATTCTAGCGGCGATCTTCTTCATCGGGGCAACTTTGGTTTATACATCTCTCACGAGAGATCTACCAGCGCTAGAAACAATCCCCACATTAGTAGAACCCCCAAACGGTCTTCTTCTTCAGCCAACTCGATTCTACGACCGCGATGGCACTCATGTTCTTCTCGAGTTAGAGCATCCAGCAGTGGGAGAGCGCGAATACCTGCCCTTATCGGATGATGGCGAAAATTCTATTCCTGAAGAGATGATTCAAGCGACCATCGCCTATTCTGACCCAACATTCTGGAACCACCCCGGATTTACAGATCTTGGCTCACAACCAGAGTCTCATGAAACTTTGGCGCAACGACTGGTCTCCGATTTGCTTATGTGGAATGAATCGGAGAGTCGCCGGCAAGACTTGAGAGAACGCCTGATGGCAGCACAAATCACAGGTCAATATGGGCGTCAAAAAGTGCTTGAATGGTATCTCAACAGCGCCTATTTTGGAAACCAGGTTTATGGAATCGCGTCGGCAGCGCAGGCTTATTTTGGAAAACCTATTGAAGAACTCAATTTGGCAGAAATCGCCACACTGGCTGGGATCGCACACGAGCCCAGTATAAACCCCGTAGACACACCTGATACGGCCATTGAGCGCGGCATAACCGTAATCGATGCCATGCTCTCAGAAGGCTATATTTCATCTGCAGATGCGCTCAAAGCGCGCAAAACAGAAATCGTTTTCCAAGAGACGAAAACAGAACCAGAAACCCTAGCCTCGGCGTTCATCAATCTCGTGCGAGAACAATTATCCATCCGAATCCCGGACAAACGTCTGGAACGCGGTGGATTTGAAGTTTTCACCAGCTTAGATTACGATTTGCATGTAGGTGCCATGTGCGCAGCGCTAGCCCACCTAACCAATCTAGCAGGCGGCGAAATATCAGATCAGGATTGTGAAGCCGCGCGGCTACTCCCATCGCTGGTGCTCGACGAGGGTGACTACGATAATTTGGTATCCAATTCCATAATTTTGGACCCGCTTTCAGGACAAATCCTGGCTATGGTAGGCGAGACCACCCCTGGGCTAGACCCCGCCCATCTCCCAGGTCATTCACCAGGATCCATCCTGACTCCATTTGCATATCTCACCGCATTCACGCGCGGTTTCAATCCTGCCAGCCTGTTGTGGGATATCTCTTCCACCTTTAGTCAATCGGTTAACCAGGTCACAAATCCCACTGATGAATTTCGTGGCCCCATGCGCCTCCGTATAGCCCTGGCAAATGATTACTTGATCCCCGCGCTTGGAACCGTCAATCAAATTGGTGCAGATAATGTCTGGCGCACCGTAGGACAATTTGGTATCCAATTGCCCACCAACCTGCGTTCAGAAAATTCAACGATCCTCGAATGCCCAGGCTGCCAATATCTCTTAGATGGGGGCGAAGTCACTCTTCTAGATATGGCTCAGGCTTTTGGAATCTTATCCAATTTGGGCAGTTTTGTTGGAGAGGTCAGCCTCAATGAAGATGAAGATCAGTTCAATCTTGAACCGGTTACATTACTTCGTGTAAGCGATCTTCATGGCACTGAATGGATCGTAAACCAGACACCCACAACCCAACCTGTAACCAGCCCTCAGCTTGCATATTTGATCAACCATATGCTGAGTGATGAATCTGCGCGTTGGGAAAGCCTGGGACACCCAAACCCCCTAGAAATCGGTCAACCTGTTGCCGCAAAGATGGGACGTACTGTCTCGGGGGATGACATCTGGACCATCGGCTACACACCCCACATATTGGTTGGTGTCTGGATGGGGGCAGGAGAATCAGACTCCCTCGAGGGTGGGCAGTTGTCCCCCAAGATTAGCTCTGCTCTCTGGCACGCCCTAATGAAATACGCAACCCGCGACCTTCCCGCAGAATCTTGGGCAGCGCCTCCTGGAATAAATACGCTGACAGTTTGTGATCCGTCAGGAATGCTGCCTACTCAAGATTGCCCCACAGTTGTCAGCGAAGTATTTTTCAGTGGTCATGAACCCACGCAGCCTGATACGCTATTCCAAAACTATCAAATCAATCGCGAAACCGGTCGCTTAGCCACAGTTTTCACTCCCCCAGAATTAATCGAAGAACGCGTCTACATGATCGTCCCACCAGAAGCCAGCCAATGGGCTAGCGAAGCTGGAATTGCCACACCTCCTGAATTCTACGACGTAATCTACACCCCCAGCCCTTCCCCCGACACGCGGATTACCGCCCCTGACATTTACTCGAATATCAAAGGAGAACAAACCATTCAAGGGACGGCATCAGGTAGTGATTTTGTTTCATACCGCCTGCAAATTGGCAAAGGATTGAACCCCCAAAGCTGGATAGCAATTAGCGACGAAAGCGAGACGCCAGTTGTAAATGGGACTTTAGCTACATGGGATACTTCAGGGCTGAGTGGACTCTATGCTGTACAACTTGTCATCGTTCGGGGCGATCAACAAGTCGACACGGATACAATTCAGGTAACAATCGACAATCAACCTCCAGAAATTTCGATTTTGCACCCTAAAGAAGGGCAAATATTCGATTACCAGGCCACGGTTCCTGTCACATTCCAGGTTCAGGTCAGCGATAATATTGGGATCGAACAAATCGAGTACTTCTTGGACGACAACCTTATTGAAACACAAACTCAGCCCCCCTATGCCTATGCCTGGCTGCCCCGGATCGGCGATCACACCCTTGAAGTACGCACAATTGACCTTGCTGGTAATGAAGCAAGTTTAACTGTTAGTTTCTCAATACAACGATAAGATTCTCTCTTCTGAAAATCAACTAAAAAGCTAAACCTAAAAAATTACAATTTGCTCTGCATTTTTCACATCGGATATTCAATAGCAGGGTTATAATGAGTATCATCAGTTTTATTTCTTTGGTGCCCACAATATCCCAAAATCTATAACACGAAACGAGATAAATTATGGCTATTTACCAAGATGCAATGGATACACTAAAACTCACCAGCAGGACTTTCTACCTGCCGATTGTTCGTCTGCCCAAAGGGCTTCGAGAAGCTGTGGCATCAGGATATCTTTGTCTCCGAGCGATTGATGAAGTTGAGGATCACCCTACTTTAGAAGGATCCCACAAAGCCAAGATATTGCGAACGATCAGCTTGATTTTCCAAGCGCAGACATCGGAAGAGACATTCGCTCACCATGTACTCGAGTCTGCCCTGATGGAGTTTCATGACGTTCTACCAGAAGTGACGCTAAGGATAGGTGAATGGGCTTGCCTGGCGCCCACATTCATCGCGCCGCGTGTTTGGGAAGCAACAGCCACTATGGCAGACCGCATGGCTCATTGGGCTACTAACGGATTTGAAGTTTTGTCCATTGATGATTTGGATCGTTACACGTATGGTGTGGCTGGTGCAGTGGGACTGCTGCTCTGTGACCTATGGGCCTGGTTCGAGAAGATCCAGATCCACCGCTCCTATGCCATCCAATTCGGCCGCGGATTACAAATCGTCAATATCCTACGCAACCGTGGAGAAGACCTGGATCGGGGAGTTAATTTCTTCCCAGAGGATTGGGATGAAGAGCGCATGTTCGCGTACGCTCGTCAAAACCTCGATAGTTTTAGTCATTATTCTAAAACTCTTCCCAAAACAACCTTCAAATCCTTTGTGGAAATTCCCAGGGCGTTAGCGTATGCCACGCTGAATGCGTTAGAGCGCGGCGAGCAAAAACTCACCCGGAGGGCTGTCTTGGATATTGTTCAACAGTTGGATGCGGGATAGGAGAGAAATCTCAAATCTTCACAGCAAGATGAGAAACGTTTACGACGTAGCCATCATCGGTGCCGGCCCAGGCGGAACTACGACAGCAAGTTACCTGGCTGAAGCAGGATTGCGAGTTCTGCTTTTAGATAAGTCTGAGTTCCCACGTGATAAAACTTGTGGGGATGCACTATCCCCTAATGCGTTGAAAATCTTGGGGGATTTAGGCATAATCGATAACATCGCTAAATTTGGATATCGTTTAAATGGTGTCCGTCTGGTTGCTCCTGATGGCAACGAGTTAGTCGCTCCCATTCCACCAAAACCTGGGTTTGTTGAGCATCTCGTCATCGCACCGCGTATAAAGTTGGACGATTTGCTGCTCCAACATGCTATTGCGATGGGTGCAGAGTTTAAACCAAAAATCCGGGTGACAGATCTTCAAGTTGATTCAGACAAAGTAACAATTACTGGGAAATCAGGCAACCAAAATCTAAAGTTTTTTGCTAAAGTGGGGGTAATAGCTGTAGGGGCAAATATTTCGTTGCTGCAGAAATTAGGATTAATATCCAAGCCACCTGAATTTGCTGTCGCTGCACGCGCTTACTTCACGAATTTACCGATGTTAGAAGATTTGATGGAAATCCGCTTTGATGGAGTTCCTCTCCCAGGCTATGGCTGGATTTTTCCTACCTCGGAGACATCTGCAAATATCGGTGCTGGATTCCTGAAAAAATCTAAAAAACTGCCATTTTCTGCGAAAGAGATTCTAGGCAAATTTCTTAGCCACGGTCCAGTTCAGGAAAAATTGTCCGGGGGGCAGCGCGAGGGGGTTGTAAAAGGATATCCATTACGAATGGATTTCGCCACTGCTCGCTCGCACAGCGACCGGATCGTTATAGTAGGAGAAGCGGCTGGCCTCGTTAATCCCTTCACTGGCGAAGGGATCGATTACGCTATGGAATCCGGCCAGATAGCTGCCAGAGTTCTATCTGATTTGGCAGCTACAGGGGATTATTCATTCAAAGCATTGCACACTTATACTCGAAATCTACGTAAGCGCTTTCAGCGTTTATTTGTCTGGACCACGCGTATGCGATCTATATACATGAATGATTGGCTACTTAATCCTCTAATTCATTCAGCCAGCCGCGAGGAATCTGTAGAGAAAATACTCTTAGATGTGCTGCTAAGTTACTGCAATCCTGTCCAGGCGCTATCTCCCCGCACCCTTTATCACGTATTTGCAAATATAATCAACTAACCAAATTATCAACTGAATATATGACCATTTTCTGATTGACTTTCTGGTGATTGCACCTATACTGTAGATATAGAATCGTCATGAAGCCAATAATAAAATAATCTTAAATTGCAGGAGAGATTCGCATGAAAGATAAACATGGTCGCGATCAAAGCCAGCTAGTAGCTCCTATTAGGATAGTAACCTTTGCTATTTTATTTCTACTGTTAGTAGGATTGGCCTGCAATACACCTACTACTGAAAGCTCAAATCAAACCCAGGTTGCAATGAATGTTCAAGCAACAAAGCTTGCACAAGATAAAACACAAACCGCTCAGGCTGTGACTGATGCTGAGGCCGAAGCGGAGCAACAAAAAGTAATCAACGATCAACAAGCAACTCTCGATGCTCAAGCCACAAAAGATGCCCAGGCGCTCACACAAGTTGCTTTAGATGTGCAAGCAACCATCGATGCCCAACCAACAAATACGCCGCAGCCAACAAACACTCCTCAACCCGCAGGAGAACAAAACCAGCAAAATCCCCAACAGCCGCCTTCTCAAGAACAACCAGCATTTAATGAGTTGGAATTCCAGGGTTGGATGCGGACGGCAAACATCTTACTCTTTGAAGATATGGCCTTTCTCGGAGTTGTCCAACCTGTACTAGATTCAATGAGTTTAAATTATGTTGATGTCGATGATGCATTGGGGAATTTCAAGAACCAATTGCTGTCCGGGGGTCCCGGCGGCCAGGGTTGGGATCTGATCATCTCAGCTAAAGAAGCTAGGGAAATTATTTCGGGCGAATTTTATGTTTATCTCAACGATGCCTTGAATGCTGGTAGTTCGGTGATCATCGAAGAATGGAATATTGATGATATTGCCTCTGGGAAGATTGCTGCCATTCTGGGTCGCTGTGGCGTTGAATTCCAACGAGATTGGTCGAATATACCTCTCGACCAACAGCTGCTCTTCCCAATAAATGGTGAGCACCCCATTCATCATGTTCCTAACGAGGGCGTATCTCTGACAAATCCAACTGGTATGTGGCCCTGGGAATTTTTTGATCTCGGTGATCTACTGCGATTACGGCCGGGAAGCAATGCCAAATTATTATGGGGTGCGCGGTCGGCCATCAAAGACAGCTATGCCACCGCAGTCGTCTGCAATGAAGGCCGATTGATCATTCAGACCTATGGCAGTCACAGCTATGGCGCAGATCGTATTGGATTGATGTGGGCAAACTATATCTATAACGCGCTACAAGCTCGGTACGAGTTCTTACTCAAATATCAACAACAACCATAAAGATATATTCACCTACAAAACATAAAGGGCAGCCACAAAATGGCTGCCCATTGATTCTTGGCGAAGATGACAGGGCAAATTATTTACTTTGTCATCTTCTTATTGCATATTTTCACTGATTGCAATCCAATCAAATTCAACAATGATGGGAAGTGCATCAAAAGAAGAAACGCCTATCGCAACCTGGCCCTCTCGGAATACAAACTTATTTTCTTCCAACGTATGAGTGTGTACACCATTTATATATAGTGAAAGCATATTCTCATAACATATGATTGTATATTCGTTTATACCTCTACCCATATTAACTTCATTAGAACCCCCATTTGCCAACGAATAGTACGTACCTCCTTCATATGCATAGATCCACCACAAACCATTGTTAGCAATACTAAACTCATACCATCCTTTATCATCAGCGCGGCAAATTAAGCTAACATTATTGTTGTTCTTACCACGATTTTCAGCTCTGGTATCTACACGAACATTGTTATAAACCCATGGCTTATAAGCAAAGTACGAATAGATATCATTACCATTGATCTCAAACACCAGTTTTCCATTATCTGTATAGAGATTAAACAGATTTTCGTTCCCTTGTTGAAGGAACCAATACCAATTGTCAACGGTTGTTGATCCAGGCTCAAATTCCTCCACGTAAAAAGATGGGGCATCTCCGCTGGTAGTGTCAGTAGAATCTCCACCTTCAGTGGTACCTGCTTGTGAACTACCACTATCCCCAAACGTGTATGACGTTGTCAGAGCAGTACCATTCAACTGTCCTTCCAGAACTTCATAAGTACTAAATCGAAGCACTTCTAAAGCCATCGTGTCTGTTGGTTGATGCGTGCGGATAATATCGCAATAATCCGACATGGTGCCATCCCAGGCTAGTGGATGATCTTCTAATTCTAAGATAATATCGCCTCCTGTGACACCTGCCCGATCTGCAGGAGAACCGGAAGCTACGGACGTAACCCAAATACCAGTGATTGATCCATCATCATTCATAACTGCTTCTCCATTAACGCCAATGGAGTCAACATCAGAACCAGTTTTGAGTTGATTGATAACCTTGACAGCCTCTTCACGTCCAATGGCAAAATTTTGATCTGTAGCTGAATTTGTCGCGTAATTCACCGCAACGATCTTGCCATCTTCAGTGACTAAAGGACCTCCCGAATTTCCAGGATTAACTTTAGCGCCATGCACGATCACAGAATCCACGGATGCCCAGTTTGTTTCACCATCAGCACTTTCCTTTGAGACTATGCCATCCGTGAGCGAATATTCTGGATCACCCAGAGGGAACCCTGCTGCAAACACTTTGAGACCAACTTCAATTGAGCCCGAGTACCATTCTAAATAGGGAAATCCATCGCCTTCAATATCGATAACAGCTAAGTCCGAGCATTCCGAAACCCCGAGCACTACAGCGTTGTAGGATTTCGTTGTATCGCCACCTATCCACACCGTTAACTTAGCAGCACCAGTGACGACATGATTATTGGTGACGGCTAATCCAGATGGATCGATAATGAATCCAGAGCCACGACCGGCACCAATATACTCCCCAAATTCCGGGTCAACAAAGGTACCTTCCGCTTCTATTTGAATAACAGCATCGCGAACATCTGTCAACTTTGATACTGCACCAGATGCTGCAGGCTGTGCAGGCTCTGCCTGCTGATCGGGTTCTGCAGGCTTAACTTCTGCGGGCGGTTCTTCAGCAGGTGTGGGTGCACCACATGCCAACCCTACAGCTAAGAATAATACCGCCAAATATACAATTGGTTTAAAAAACGGGTAATTCATTCTTCTCTCCTTTGGGCACGAGGATAATAATATCCGAAATTCCGATACGATTCTATCATAACTAGCTTACTCACAAGACCCCCCTTTGAGTACTAAGCTAATATTCTAGACAGTATTAAAGCACCTAAAGATTCTTGTATGTCCATTGACGAGCCAACCGTTCTGTGCCATACTAATTGCACAACACAGCATACAAACAGCTGTTCATATCGCCATCCTAAGGAAAAGGAGGTGATGTCCATATGAGTACCAATTATGATAAACCCAGTGCGGTGGCATCCCTCCTAACAATCCGTTAGAAATGCCACCGCACACCAGGCAGCCGTCAGCTAGACGGCTGCT
>CAZLNX010000260.1:0-8772 GCA_964560795.1 uncultured Anaerolineales bacterium
CCAAGGTTACTCGCTCAAGCCCTGTTTTGTCTAGGCTTCATGCACCAACGCCGCTCAAAACTAGAAACAGAATAAGCAGTTTTTTGAAGTTGTTATGTGGCATCTGGTGAATCTCCATTGTCACTTGGTGTGATTTGTTCTTCCTGAGAAGAATCTTGTGGGGCTGTCAGCCGAATTGTTACGTCATGCAGGCCTAATGCTTCCCGCATCTCGTTGGCCGCGCTACGTAGCACAGAATCAACATCTAGCGTCTGGCGGATCCGAGACGTCACATCAGCAACCATACGTTCACGCTCAGCGCGGCGTTGGGTTTCTTCTAGCAATCGTGCATTCTCAATGGCAAGAGCCATACGTTCGGCTACTGATTCAGTCAGAGCTGTTGTTTCTGGTAGAGCTTCGTCTTCTTCAACTCTCAGGTTCAGTGTGCCGATGATCTGATCGCGCAAGCGGATCGGGACAGCCACTTTTGTGGTTTCATCATCGGTGGAGCTCTCAGATGCCAGATCATCATCTGTGATTGGCTCAATGCCCAAACCGCGATAACGAAATCCCCGCAATCCTGCGGAGCGTTGCGCAACTGTTTTCCAGGCCTCTTGTGTGTAGCTTCCTGTGGCAGCCTCGAGCTCGCGGAGTGTCTGACCCATTTCTTGCAAAAGACGTGTATTTGAAATGGCTACTGCTAACTGATCGGCAAGGGTCTGCAAAACGGAGGTAATTTGTTCATCAAAGGCGAATTCTTCCCTGCTATGAACGTTTATTGCACCGATGATTGAATCTCCCACACGGAGAGGTAGAGCTAATTCGGAACGTGTCTCAGGCAATAAAGTTGAAACAGGTTCTTCATCGGATTCTGTTCTGAAATAACTCATCGATTCGCCAGAATCCGTAGCTTGTCCAACCAGTGATTTGTCATCTAAGGTTAGGCGATATTCCTCGGTCAACATTTGCTGACCAGCTCTCCCTGTTGCGGCCATGAGAATTGCATACTTGCCACGTTCATCGGTCAGATAAATTGCTGTGTGATAGAACCCAAATCGTTCGCGAACTAAGTTAGCGGCGTTGGATAAGAGTTCATCTAAGTTCTGTGTGGTGGTTGCATCGCGAGCGACTTCGGCTGCCGTTTGAAGGTGGATGGTTAGATATTCCAACTCAGCAGTTCGTTCACTAACCATTTGTTCCAACTCCTCACGCCGAATGCGGAGTTGTTCGTTTCGGTCGAGTAGTTCCTGTGACGTTAATTCTAACGATCGCTCTAATAAAGCACGATCATCATCAGCCTGATTGTAGGCCGCGTCAATAGCCTGCACGAACCGGTCTAATTCTTCAGGAATTTCTTTATTATCCGTGCCTAAGAAGCGCCGCAATTGTCGCTGGAGTAATCTGTGCACTTGATTACTTCTCCGATAGGGTTGTGATTGTCATGGTTTGATTATGCAGATCGCAGCCTGCATTGGGCGCGGATGGACAGATTTCGCCATATGAGTAGAACCCCGTCAGGATCGTACTCTCACCTAAAACCTCGCGCACGCTCTCCACTTCATCTTCAACCATCTGCTGCAGGACTAGTTTTCTTCCTACACAGCTAATCAAAATCGCTAAGTCAGGTGATACTTCGCCGCCAACCTCGAAACTGGTTTTAGCCGCTCCATACGCACCATCTACCAGACGATCGAAATTCGCCTTCATGAAGCGAGCATACGCTCCTTGGGGGACATCACCAGCAAATGTCATACTTCCTGCATCATCATCGACTGCCAGGATTGTGCGCACAAGCTGTTCTGGGTAATCTTCCCATCTGATACTAAGTGGGAAGAGAAGTGCGCTGGATGGCAGCTCCTTGGCATGATCTCCAAGGTAATTTTTGTATAGTTCAAGTGCTGATTGATCATCTAACTCAAAAAGTACATTGCCTTCTGAGCGAGTAATGAGTCTTTCCGGTCCAAAAGGATCCCAACCACCCATTGATCCATAGCCGATTTGGAGTTTGTCTCCGTAAAATCCAACGGCAACGATACTATCAGCCTTGGGACCGCTGTTGAAGAAAACTAGCGTTTCTACAAAATTGGCTCCATCTCCGGCTAATCCGCCGGTAATGGCCACATCAGCAGGCAAGTGTTTTGTTAATCCCCGAACGAGATCACTACCATTGGTATGTGTCCCCTCTGAGATCACTAAGACGTGGGCTAAGTTTTCGTGGTCCAGAGCCATTGCTAACTCTTCTCCGGCCTTGAAGCTATCCATATTGCCGTTACCCAGTTTGATTTGCGCACCTTTTACTTGGGTATGTTCGAATTCGATGGCTGTGATAACCAGGGAATCATCAAAAACGCGTGTTCCACTAATTTCGCCAGCCGTAGAACATCCCACAATTAGTGCGTCAGGGTACGCATCACGGATATTTAATATGTGGCCTGGCTCTTGAAGAACTTCTCTGGAGCCAAAGGTGAGAACCCACTGGGCATTTTTTAGTTTGCCTGGTGGATCACTGATCCATTGCTTGGATTTTCTCCAGGTGCTCTGCTCGATTTTCATAGTTGCTTCTCCTTCGTGTCTCGTACTTTATCTAAGCATTACTATTCCGTCATTTGGTCTTCGGGTGTTAATTGAACAGATACTTCAGCTACACCAGCAAGCTGACCCAACTCTCGCACGGCCATTTGAAGCACTGTATTGATATCAAGAGATTGACTAAATCGAGCCGATGCCTGACTGAGGAGTTCCTCTTGCGCTGCCCGGCGTTGAGATTCTTCTAGTAATCGGGCATTTTCCAAAGCAACGGCAATTTGTGTGGAGACTTCTTCGGCAAGTTCTTTGTCTTCGACAGTCCACTTGGTTTCATCTGGGTTGCGGCGCAGGGAGATATTCCCCAGCGAGTGACCTCGCAATGTGATCGGGATTGATAAATATTGATATCCTTGATCATCGATATTAATTTGAACGTGTTCGTTACCTGGGGGAATAACTGTGCTAATTTGCTCATTTGATGCCTTTTTTACTCTAACACGGTCAAAGTGGTATGCTTTTGTGATTCCGCCCAGTCTTTGCTGCCAAGCCTCTTCGATGTGAACACCGTACAAAGTTTGGAGTTCTTGAACTGTCTTCTGGCTTTGATCTAGAAGACGAGCATTTTCGATTGCCATGGCGACTTGATCAGCCATAATTTGGAGCACTTCCACATCTTCATTACTGAATGCTCCTGATGTTTTTGACTGCACATCAAGAACACCAATGATTTTGTCTTGGCTTCTCAAAGGCAGTGCCATTTCTGAGCGGGTTTCGGGCAAATCAGGATTATCGAAGAAGTAGCGATCCTCACCAACATCAAGGGCGATACGCGGTAGCCCGGTTTCAGCGACACGACCGACCACACCAGTTTGGCCTACTCCGAGTTTATGGCCCCGTTTGAGCATGCGTTGGCCACCTTTGCTGTTGGCGGCCTGTAGCACGGCAAAGCGATTATCTTCGTCAATAAGGAAGATACCTGCATGGTAAAATCCGAAATTTTTCGAGATTAGTTCAGTCGTGTCCCTCATCAATATATCGAGATTACGAATAGCGGCGGCTTCACGAGCAACTTGTGCAGTTGCCTCTAGCTGCGCGCTGCGATTGTGAAGCTCAAGAGTTTGTTCTGTTACTTGGGTGCTGAGAGATTGGTACAGCTCTGATAGCTCTTCAGCCATTAGGTTGAAAGTATGCGATAAAGCCCCAATTTCATCGTCGCGCGTTTCAGGTACACGTAGCTCCCAATTGCCTTGAGAAAATTGACGAGTAGTATCGGTCAGTGTTTGGATTGGACGGGTTAGCTGGCGGAAGGCGATCCAAAGGGTCAAACTAAGGAGAGCAAGCAGCACGATTGGAGAAATTAGCGCGATAGGGGTTAACGATTGCAAGTTTTCATACGCGATTATTTCCGGAACGTCGATGACTAAAGCGGCACCCAGAGAAGGAAGCCATGTATAAGCCGCCAGCGATGGTGTACCATCGAACGATCGCAGTGTGAGATTTGCATGTTCTTCGATTCCGCCGTGGAAGAATTGATCTTTTAGCGGGACTAAGGCGTTTTTCTGCGATTGGGTTGGTAATAATACAGCCAGCTCTTCAATGCGAAAATCCAACCCTAGAAAGATCTCATCATCAAGAATAATATAGCTATTTGCATCTGGGAGGAATCTAGCACTCGATGTAATAATGTCCAGAAGTTGAGTATTGCTTAACAATCCAACGATAAATCCCTGGGTATCATCATTCCCTTGAAATGGAATATGAGCAAAGAGCATAATTTGGTCATTGGAAAGAGGTGGTAGCGCGTAATCAATAAATGTTCCAGGTGCATCAGAATAGATACCGCTAAAGGGGGTATCTGTAAGATAAAAACCTTCCCACGTTGGTTGGGTAGATAATAGTACTTCACCTGAGGATGACAAAATCATATATTCACTGAAATTAACGCTAACTCGATCATAGTTGAGGGCGGTCAAATTATCTAGAATAGTTTGACGTGCTGCTACATATGCATAGCTTTCCTTGTTTTCGAGAATAAGGATTTCAGCGAGGGCTTCATTCATTGAAGCTATACGAAGGGTGGAATCTAGTCGAATCTTGGCGGTTGTGAGCCAGTTATCAACATCTGTTGCAACAATACGCAAATATGAATCGACTTGCTGGTGAATTTGATCTATAAGTAATGCTCGCGCTCTCACAAAGATGATGCTTCCAATGATCAAGAGGGGGAGCATTGCTAGAGGAATCATCACGAGCAAGAATTTGCGTTGGATCCGCCCGCGTAATCTTGCTTGGCTATCAGTTACTTGAGTTGGGTTATTATCTACAGACATAGATTGTTGCCGTACCTCAATTTGAAATCTCTCGCCCGTCGGAAATATTTAACTGGATCGTACCCTCGGATGCGCCCAAAGTTTGCCCTAATTCTTGTAACGCGGTGCGTAAGATAGCATCCACACTAGTTGATGACCAAATTTTGCTGGTGATATCGGTTACTGAACGGTTATGCTGTGCCGAACGTTCAGTTTCCTTCACGAGGCGAGCGTTTTCAAGCGCCAGTGCCGCTTGCGATGCAACACTATTTACGAAAGCTTCTTCTTCCTCAGTCAAAGTGGCTTGATCGCGTTCAATTGATATCGAACCAATAACTTGGTCACGAAGGATTAGCGGCACTTCGAGTGTTACAAGCTGGGAATCGGGCGATGCATCCGTTTCTATTGGAGAACTTTCATGCGTGAAATCAGTCTCTCCCTCACGAGCGATTACATCTTCCCAGGCTTTGGCTAAGTACTGTCTATGCAGGGTGTTGATTTCGTCGAGATTTTCTTGTACTTGTTTAAACAAATTCGCGTTGTTGATGGCTGTTGCTAGGCTGTCAGCGATACCCTGCAATACTGTGATGTCATCTTGATCGAAGGCTTCAGGCCAAATAGATTGGATAGTCAACGCTCCTAGAGCGTTCCCTTCGCTGATCATCGGCAATGCCAACTCGGAGCGGGTGGCTGGTAAGTGGGGGTTCTGGAAGTGGACTGCGTCCTCTCCAACATCAAGGGCAATACGTGCTTGTCGGTTAGAAATAGACCAACCGATCATCGAACTGCCCCCCACAGCAAGTTTGTGACCTTCAGCGATCATATTCCTGCCAGCATCGCCTGTACCCACTCGCAAGACGGCATACTGTTCATTCTCATCCAACATAAAAACCCCGACATAGTACAGCCCAAAACGTTCTTTGATCAGATTTGCAACTTGTTCAAAGATTTTATTTGGATCGAGTTCGGCGGTAATTGCTCGAGAAATTTCCGCAGCTGTGCGGATTTGCACTTCGCGTCGCTCAAGATCGGCAGTGCGCTGTTGAAGTTGAAGGCGATCTTCTTCTAACTCATCGGTGAGTTGTTCTGCCTTTTCAAGATTGATGTTTAGACCATTGATGATCACACCGAAGGAAACTACCGCCAAAACACTGACCATTAATAATGGAACGCTGGTGGAAGTCCAGGGGAAGAGATCTGTAGCATCAAGGTACGTACTCAGATCAGGGGCAGTGATGATATATTGATTCATCATCCATCCCAATACGAGATAAGTACCTGTGCTGAGGATAGATGCAGCGATGCCAACTCTGGTCCCTAAGAATACTGCTGAAAGCAGAGATAAACCAAGCCACCAAACTCGAGCATCACCTGCTGAGCCGAACTGTAAAGCTGAAAAGATCCCAACTACATAGAGTAGAGCCAGAAGGGTGCCTGCTCGCAGCCGAAAGTCCATTCTTCTGTAGAACGTGATTGTGAGCAACCAGGCATAAACCACGAAATATGCCATCAAAAACAGAATGGAACCAGAACGCATAGCTGGCCCAATGTTCACAATCAGTGCACCACCACCCAAAATTGACGCGGCTAATAATACAGCATTGAGTATTCGTTCTCGCCAAAATAGGATCCCGCTCGCGGCTCCTGCGCTGGTAGATTCCAGAATGTTTTTGAAGAAAGAACTCATGAGATGGTCTCCTCTTCTTCCGAGTCACCATTGGTTGGGATACTCCCAGTAAATTCCTGGTCAACTGCAATCTTTATCTGAGTACGTCGAGCTCCGAGAGCCTCACTGATTTCTTCCACGGTAGTTCGTAGAATGGTTTGCATATCTGGTGATCGGCGAAGCTTGGTGGTGATGTCGAAAAGCTTGCGTTCTTGTTCGGCGTGTTCCCGTGTGCTTTCAAGGAGACGGGCATTCCGGATCGCAATCGCAACCTGAGATGCCAATGTCACCAATAAGCGCATATCATCATCATCGAAGCGGTGCTCATTTTCTAGATCTTGCACAACGATAGCGCCGATAGGTTCATTGCCGACAAGGAGAGGCACACCTAACCAGGACTTAGCGAATCCAGTGTCAGTGACGATAGCACCCAATGCCCGGCTGCGATTGACGGTGTCTTCAACAATCATCAGTGGTTGTTTTGTGCGAATGATGATTGAAGTTAAACCTTGGCCAAGGGGGAACGAGGGGATGGAAATAATATCGCCACCTTCATCTAGGTATGGCACGTCAACTGTATCTGTTTCGTTGCTGTAATGGGCGATCAAGAAATTGACCTCACCCATAACTTGAACAATTTGACGATGGATGATTTGGTATAAGTTGTCGAGATTGGTTTCGGTGGAAATGGATTGACCAACTGTGGCGATGGTTTCCATCTCAATCAGGCGGTCTTGAATGCTATCTAACGCACTCACCTTCTCGAGAGCAGTTCTTGTAATGTCAATCAGGCTGGTATAAGGTTCCAGAACTGTTTGCGTGAATCTGCTGGCATCTATTGCTCCGAGAATTAGTAGAGCACGAAGCTCATTTTCGGGCATAATGGGGAGAAATGCAAAGCTTTGACAACCGAGATTGCGAGGTACCCTCAACAGATTTCGTGGGAAATTCTCTATTTGTTCTTCGTCGGCGACTATTAAGGGTAATGCATTCTCGAAACTGGCTTCCAACTCCCTGGGAGTGAGGGGGATGTGTGGAATACCTCCTGGGCTGGGTGATTCTATTGTCCTAATGGGGTCTATCATCGATATGCCAGCCAGCCCGTCTGCCTTGACTTCATAGAGGGCAGAAATAAAGGGTACGTTTTCTAATGTATTCGATAATGCCTGAAATACATCTTCCCTTGTTTCGGCTTCTGCAATTGTGTGGCTGGCCTGATACAATGCTGAAGTTGCCTGCAGGTCTACCCGGACCGATTCGAGCAAGTTGAAGTTCTGTAAAACTGTCGCGATCTGATTAGCTAGTGTTTGCAATGTTGCAATGCTATCTGCCTCGAATGCATTGGTTCGGTGGCTCTGAACATCGAGCACACCAATGATGTTATCACCTACACTGAGAGGGATCACTGCTTCGGAACGTGTATCGGGAAGGTCTCCTACGGGGAGGTAGAAAGGGTCTTCCAAAACATCTGCGGCAATATAATATTGGTTGGATGCGGAGACCATACCAATAATTGACCCTTCGCCAACAGGGAGTTTGACGTTCCCCTCTTGAATTGATCCTTCCGCAGTAGCACTGAATGAATCTTTCAAAATGGCGTTTTCTTTTGCCTCATCAAGCAAGAAGACTGCTGCATAGTAATAACCAAATCTCTCAATAATTAACTTGACCGTTTGATGGAGTACGGTATCCAAATCAGCGGCCGATGTGGCAATTTGGGCTACTTCGGATGCTGTGCGCACTTGCTGTGTGCGGGTGATCACTTGGGTTTCTAAGGAGCGATAAAGCGTACTTAATTCATCCGCCATTTGGTTAAACGTGTAGGCTAATTGCCCAATCTCATCTGTTCTTTGTACGAGAGCGCGTTTTTGCCAGTCCCCTTCTGAAAAGTGTTGTGCTGATTCGGTGACTTCCAAAATTGGCTTGACAACTTGCCGCGTCCCCAGCCAAGTTAGCAGGCCTGAGAAGATGATTGTGCCAGCTAGCAAGAGACCAAAATAGGGTAAATTCTGCAACTGCCGAACGATGTCTGTAGTGGGGATTTCGATTACTATGCCGGCATTGAATTCAGGGATTGGCATAAAGGCTGCCATGACTTCCTCGCCATCGAAGGATGTGAATTCAATGATTTGTCTTGTGGTATCTGTAAGTGGGAATGAGAATAGTTGGGTTTGCTCCACGCTAGGCTGAAATACTGGACCATCTAGAACTTCTTTTATATTTGATCCAATGCCTATATGACTCCACTGCAAAAAGGGTAAGTTCACCCTCCTCAAAAAGCGGATTCTTTAA
>CAZLNX010000261.1:0-8759 GCA_964560795.1 uncultured Anaerolineales bacterium
AAGAAACATCGCTTGAGAATACTCCACTTTTTGGTGTTTACCGTTTCTTCCCTTACGAGAGTTCGCCCGAGCAAATTCTATTGATCTACCACAAACCGCCGGCCTGTTTACGCGTGATGGATGCAACCATGCAGCGCTATTATCCCTTGCTACCTTCCTACGTTAAGGATGTATTACCCTACTCTGATGCTGATCGAATCATTGCCGATGCCGAATCTTCAGCTGTGTTACCCAATATCCTGGCAAAGTATCCCCAACCAGAAAATTGGTGCTATTACTTCGAACAAGCTGACCTAGCTCGTCAGCGCGAAGACTGGGATAGTATTGCTAAATTGGGTGATATCGCCTTCACCCTGGACGACTCCCCAAACCACGCCTCGGAGCGAGTACCTTTCATTGAGGGCTATGCACACGTCGGGCGCTGGGGTCGGGCTGAAGAGCTAACCTTTGAGGCCTTAAAGATCAACAAGTTCATGGGACCCATGCTTTGTGAAGCCTGGGAACGCGTTGAAGCGACCACAACAGCATCGACAGAACGCGATACAATCCTAAAGAAAATCAATACACAATTAAATTGTGATCTATATTAAAAAACTCTAACGCAGAGTCGCTGAGGCACAGAGACGCAGAGTGTATAATATTTGACAATCATCTCTGCGCTCTCTGCGTCTCTGCGTTTAAATATTCAGGAGTTAAGATCATGCTCAATACAAAAGGTAAATTTTACCTAGGCCGAATCCTCACCCAAGATAAGCCGCTACTCTACGATCCTGATGACTTGACCACCCATGCCGTCGTGGTCGGCATGACCGGCTCTGGCAAAACTGGTCTTTGTATAGATATCATGGAAGAGGCCGCGTTGCAAAACTTGCCCGCATTGCTGATCGACCCCAAGGGCGATATCACAAATGCCCTGCTGCATTTCCCCGATTTGCTTCCTGACGACTTCAAACCCTGGATCAACCCCGACGAAGCTCGCAGGGCAAGCAAAACCGTTGATCAAGCTGCAGCAGACACTGCCACAACCTGGAAGAACGGCCTAGCTGAATGGGGTATCGGCAGTGAGCGCCTGCGGGCGCTGAAAAACGCCGCCCAATTCGCCGTCTTCACACCCGGGTCCGATGCCGGTCTGCCCGTCAGCATCCTGGCTTCACTCAAAGCCCCAGAACTCTCTTGGAAGGATAATACGGAACTGCTGCGAGAGAAAATCTCAGGGACAGTCACAGCCATCCTGGGATTAGTCGGCATGAGCGATATCGACCCCGTGCGCAGCCGCGAGCACATCTTGCTCAGCAATATCTTCGAGAATGCCTGGAGCCAGGGCCGCAGTCTGGACTTAAGCGAACTCATCCTGCAAACCCAAAACCCACCCTTTGAGAAACTAGGCGTCTTCGATATCAGTACCTTCTTCCCCGACAAGGACCGCTTTGAGTTGGCCATGCTGCTCAACAATATCCTGGCCGCTCCCA
This sequence comes from uncultured Anaerolineales bacterium, assembly GCA_964560795.1. Taxonomy (GTDB): domain Bacteria; phylum Chloroflexota; class Anaerolineae; order Anaerolineales; family UBA11858; genus NIOZ-UU35. The sequence goes on from CAZLNX010000261.1 coordinate 1,470, forward strand.
GCTTCCAATCTTGGATCGAAGGACAACCTCTGGATATCAAAGCCCTGCTCTATATGCCAGACGGTCGCCCACGCCACAGCGTCTTCTATATCGCCCATTTGAGCGACGAAGAGCGCATGTTCTTCGTCACGCTGCTTTATTCCGCTGTGGAAACCTGGATGCGCGCGCAATCTGGCACCACGGGTCTGCGAGCAATCCTCTACTTCGATGAAATTTTCGGCTATATGCCACCCATCGCTAATCCACCATCAAAGCAATTGATGCTGCGCATGCTCAAGCAGGGCCGAGCATTCGGCGTTGGGCAGGTGCTGGTCACCCAGAATCCCGCTGACTTGGATTACAAAGCGCTATCCAACGCGGGGAGTTGGTTCGTGGGCAAGCTGCAAACTGAGAACGATAAGAACCGCCTGCTTGACGGCCTGGAAGGCGCAGCGCCGGGTCTTGACCGCCACCATTATGATGATTTGATCTCTACACTTGATAAGCGCGTCTTCCTGCTGCACAATATTCACGAGAAGAAACCCCAGCTCTTCACAACGCGTTGGGCGATGAATTATTTGGCTGGCCCTTTGACTCGCAATCAGATCCCAGCGCTGAACGAATTAGCCGGAGTTCAACCATTTCCCAAACAGGAAGCTCAAGCTGACGTTACTGTTGCTTCTGTTCCCCAGACATCTACTGCGCTTACTGAAACACTCCCCGGCTCATCATCACGTCCAGCCATCCCATCTGGTATCGATGAATACTTCCTGCCCAACAACCTGACCCTCTCCCAGGCAGCCAAAGCCGAGAGCATCACCCTGCCCACGGACGCCACTTCCCAAGGTTTGATCTACCACCCAGTGCTGTTGGCCCAAGCCGAGATTCGCATCTTACAGCGCAAATACAACCTCGACTTCGAGACTCAGCGCACAGCCCTGATCACCGATCCTGACCGCCGCGGAACCGCCCGTTGGGAAGAATGGCTGACCTCATCAATTGATCCGCGTTCCCTCGACCGAGACCCCGCACCGCAGACCCGCTACGCCACATTAGAAGCCCCCCTCTCCAACGGAAAAACCCTGCGCGCTCTCAAGACAGACTTCATCGATTGGATTTACCGCAAGATGGAAGTAAATGTACGCGCCAACGAACCCCTGGGAGTCTTCGCCGGTCCGGAGAATTCGCAGGCTGAATTCCGCCGCATGTGCGCCGATGCCGCCCGTGAGAAACGCGACGCTGAGATCGCCAAGGTCGAAGCCAGCTACGATAAAAAACTCGATACCATCGAAGATCGCTTGAAACGTGAGGAGAGAGAGCTGCGCGCCGACGAGGCTGATCTGCGTGAACGCCGCATGGAAGAATATGGCACGCACGCCGAAAATGTACTCGGCCTGCTCAGCCGACGCCGACGAAGACTTTCCACATCCCTGACCAAACGCCGCATGACCGAGAAAGCCAAGGCCGATGTCGAAGAATCCATAGAAGCCATTGAAGAGTACGAGCGCCAGATCAAAGACCTCGAGAGCGAGCAAGCCCAGGCGTTGCAAGATGTCAATGACAAATGGGCTGACATCGCCGATGATATGATCGAAATCCCTGTGCGCCCCTTCAAGAAAGATATCTTGGTCGATCTATTTGGCGTGGCCTGGATGCCCTATCATATTGTCCAGACAGGCGACCGCTCAATGGAATTACCGGGATACGGAAATACATAACGCAAAGTCTCAGAGACGCGGAGACGCAGAGTTTCATTACACCTTTGCGACTCTGCGTCTCCGCGTTAAATTTATTATGGCTGAGAAAAAATACACTATAGAAGACAAGAACAGCAAGCAGATCACTGTTCTAGTCCGCCGTGACAAGCGCCTGAAGAAATCTTCCCGCTGGCAGTGGGAAGCCGATGGTACAATCCTGATGCGCGTGCCCTACCGCACGCCCAAGCGCGCTATCGGCAATCTGCTTGATCAAGTCGCCGGACAACTTGAGAAACAGAATAAGCTGGCCGAGCGCCGCACCGATGCCGAACTTCAACAGCGCGCCGAATATATCAATAAGAAATATTTCGGGGGAAAGATCGAATGGAATGCCATCCGCTGGGTAGGAAATATGAATTCATCCTTGGGCAGTTGCACCAATGGCGGCAACACCGACGGCCACATACGTATCAGCGATAAAATCAAACGTTGGCCCCAATGGGTGGTCGATTATGTCATCGCCCACGAGATAGTGCACCGTTTGCACAGCGACCACAGCAAGGAGTTTTGGAGTACGCTGACCGAGGGTTACCCCCTCACCGAGCGGGCGCGCGGTTTCATCAAGGGGGTAGGATTTACAGAGGGGAGAAATTATGAAGAAGAATGATCAACCCACACCGGTAGCAGACCAGTCACAGTAACATAAAGAGGGTAAAATTGGGCTTTCGAGCAATAGGTTAATTTCTATAGATACCAATTTTGGAGAAATTACATGCCCATCACCTACCCTTCCACTCCCAAATCCGATACTATCGACGACTACCATGGTACATCCGTACCCGACCCCTATCGCTGGCTCGAGGATGCCGGTGATCCCCAGGTTAAATCCTGGACTGAGGCCCAAAATCAAGTCACCAACAGGTATCTCGATCAGATCCCAGCTTTGGAAAGGATCAAGGCGCGACTAACGGAGCTGTGGAACTTTCCAAAATACGAGACGATCAAAAAGGTCGGCGGCAAATATTTTTTCACCAAGAACGATGGGCTGCAAAACCAGGCCGTGCTTTACAGCCAGGACTCGCTCGATGCTGACCCTGGTTTACTTCTTGACCCCAACACGCTCAGCGATGACGGTACTATCGCATTGATGGAACAGTATTTCAGCAAAGATGGCTCGACGCTGGCTTACACGCTGGCTGCCAGCGGCTCAGACTGGCAAGAGATCCATGTGCTGGATACCACCAACGGTGAAAAACTTACCGATGTTTTGCAGTGGTGCAAATTCCCCACCATCGCCTGGAAACCCGATAAAAGCGGTTTTTTCTACAACCGGAACCCCGAGCCGGGTACTGTCGCACCAGATGACGAGAACCACTACGTCAAAGTTTATTTCCACACCATGGGTACGCAGCAATCCAGCGACACCTTGGTCTTCGAGAATCCTGACGACAAATCTTTGCGTTATTACCCCTTCGCTTCTGATGATGGGGAGTATCTCTACCTGTTCACCATGCGCGGCACTGATCGCCGCAACGGCATCTACCTGCGTAAAATGGGTAGCGATGGCGAGTTCATTCATCTGACTGAAGATGGCGAGGCCAAGTTCATCTATATTGGTAACTCTGGCTCTACCTTTTATTTCATGACAGATCTGGATGCTCCGCGCGGCCGCGTCATCGCCATCGACGTTGAGAATCCCGGTCGCGAGCATTGGGAAGAGATCATCCCCCAGGGATCAGATGCCCTCGAAGAGGTCAAACTGGTCAACCAGCATTTCATCCTGTTTAAGAAACATCACGCGCACTCGAAGATCAGCATATACGCTCTAGATGGCACCCATCTTCGAGATATCCCCCTCCCAGGCATGGGAACTGCGACCTACCTCGCAGGGGGTCAAACCGACCAGGAGCTTTTCTTCTCCTTCGAATCTTTCCTGTACCCCAGAACCATTTTCCACTACGATTTCAAATCTGAAGAACTCTTTCCCTTCCACGATTCGCCTTTGGATTTCACTGTTGATGCATACGAAACAACCCAGGTTTTTTATCCATCCAAAGACGGCACTCAAATTCCATTGTTTCTAACTCATCGAAAGGGTTTGGAATTGGATAGTGACAACCCTACGATCTTATATGCCTATGGCGGTTTCAACATCAGCCAGATGCCCTTCTTCAACGTTTGGAATTTGGTTTGGCTGGAGATGGGCGGCGTCTTCGCACTGGCCAATATCCGCGGCGGGGACGAGTACGGTGAGGAGTGGCACCGGGCGGGGATGCTCGATAAAAAACAGAACTGCTTTGACGATTTCATCGCCGCCGCCGAATGGCTCATCGAGAACGATTACACTCGCACCGAGAAATTGGCCATCGAAGGCCGCAGCAACGGCGGCCTGTTGACATCAGCTTGCATGGTACAGCGCCCTGACTTGTACGGCGCGGTGTTATGCTGGGTACCCGTCACCGATATGCTGCGCTACCACAAGTTCACCGTTGGTCATTTCTGGACCGTGGAGTGGGGCAACGCCGAAGAAAACGCTGAAGATTTTGACTATTTGTACGCCTATTCTCCGCTGCACAATGTCCGTGAAATCGATTACCCTCCCATCATTATTCCCACTGCCGATACCGACGACCGCGTTGTGCCTGCGCATTCAAAGAAGTTCATCGCTGCATTGCAAGAGAAGAATTCCGGCCCCAACCCCATGCTGCTGCGTGTGGATACTAAAGCGGGGCACAAACTTGGTAAACCTACCTATAAGCTCATCGACGAACACACTGATGTAATGGCCTTTGCCGTTGATGCTTTGAATATGAACCTGAATCCATAAGGAATCCAGAAAAGCAGGAATTTAAAATAACCACTTTCCTGGATTCCTGCTTTCCTCATAAATCTTTCCACCATGGCCGAACAAATCATCGTTCTCCTTGCTCTATTCCTGGCAGTATTCACCCAAAGCCTTTCTGGTTTTGGGTCCGCTCTAGTTGCTATGGCGCTGCTGCCCCCAGTGATAGGTATACAGACTGCTACACCTCTAGTCGCCATTGTAATGCTTCCCTTAGAGATATATCTATTAATGCATTACCGCCATGCCCTAAATGTCTCTAACATATGGCGGGTTATCGTTGCCGCAATAGTCGGGATCCCATTTGGCATAATTTTTCTCACCCGACTCGATGAAAAAATCGTCTTGACCGTGTTAGGCGTGGTAATCACTGGGTACTCTCTTTTCGCCCTTTTGAAGCTTAGGCTACCCCAAGTGAAACACCCAACATGGGGCTATGCCTTTGGTTTCCTAGCTGGTTTGCTAGGCGGTGCATACAACACATCGGGACCACCGGTAATCGTATATGGGGATTGCCTCCACTGGGATCGAGATGAGTTTAAAAGCAACCTGCAAGGTTTCTTCCTTATCGCTAGTTTTGTTATCGCCATAGGTCACGCATGGAATCGAAATCTGACCCTTGAAGTATGGCGCTATTTCCTGATCTCCACCCCAGCAATTGCCATAGGAATTTGGGCCGGCACCAGTTTAGACAAATATATGAACCCTGAAACTTTCCGTAAGATTGTTTTGGTATTGTTGATTGTGATGGGTATCCGAATGATTTTTTCATAGACAATGAGCTCACACCCAGAACGTATCATCAACAGCCGGGCTCCCATCCGTATCTGTGACAACGGCGGTTGGACGGACACCTGGTTCGCCGAATATGGCCGCATTTTCAATATCGCCGTGGCACCTTACGCCCAGGTCCAGATTGCTGTGTTCTTACGATCCCAACGTGAGCATCAAGTCACAATCAATGTAGAGAATTTTGGAGATAAATACGCCTTCAACCCAGGCGAAATCTCCGATTGGATAAAACATCCTTTGCTGGAAGCCTCAGTCAAGCGCATGAGGGTTCCAGAAGATCTCGCCATCAAAGTGACTCTATTCTCCAAGGCCCCGGCTGGGGGTGCGACGGGCACTTCGGCGGCGATCACCGTGGCATTGATCGGAGCGTTGGATGCGCTTACAGAAGATCGCATGTCACCCCACGAAGTTGCCATCACCGCTCAGGCGGTGGAAACCCAGGATTTGGGCTTACAGTGCGGAATTCAGGACCAGCTCTGCGCAGCCTATGGCGGCATTAACGATATCGAGATGGTCGATTATCCGCACGCTCATATATCACAGCTAAAACTGCCCCAGGAAATTCTATGGGAATTAGAAGAACGTCTAGCCTTGATCTACCTGGGGAAAGCACACAGTTCGTCCAATGTACACGAGAAAGTCATCGCCGAACTAGAAGCCGCGGGACCAGATTGCAAACAATTGAGTGATCTTCGCCTGACCGCGCCAAAATCGCGCCAGGCGCTAATGGCGGGCGATTTCCCCGCACTTGGCCAGGCCATGATCGGGAACACGGAAGCCCAAAGACGCCTACACTCCGATCTGGTGAGTCAAGATGCCAAGCGAATAATTGCCATCGCACGTGAGCATGATGCGCTGGGATGGAAGGTCAACGGCGCGGGCGGCGATGGCGGCTCCCTGACCCTGCTTTGCGGTTCTGATCACACCGCCAAACGTCTCATGCTTCATGAAATCAAGGCTGATAATGATGCCTATCAAGTAATCCCCACAAAATTAGATCAACATGGTTTACGCGTCTGGGAGAATATATGACTCAACCCCTAGAAGACTGGTACCAAATCACTTTCGACGACAAAAATATCTACCTTGATGTCCATCCTGCTAAGAAAGAGGGTTGGACGGCTCAAATCCAATGGGCTGATATCATCCGCGTTTGCTTCAAACCAGGGGATTATATTTCCTCGGATGAAATCTATATCTTTACGAACCAACGCCCGGAGAGTTATTTGATTCCCACCGAAGCATCTGGTGGCTTCGAACTATTGATGGAAATCATTCGCAAGGGTCTTTTCGATGCGGAGATGGCAATCAAAGCAGCCAGTGCAATCGATAATATTCTCTGCTGTCCAGAAGAGTAAAAGGGGGATAGTCTCGGTTATAAATCGTTAACAAGTGGGGCGACAATGCTGTCGATCACGATCCTTCGTTCGAAAGCACTTTCCAGAAGGGGAATCGCATTCCGTTGAGCTTCCCACATCTCGACCATGGGGTACTCTTCACTGCTGAGAGTGAAGCGCAGGGTTTCATCATCCCATGTCAGGATGACATCATCAATAGCCCCCGTGCGCCCGCGTTCAAGGAATTCAGCCAGACGTAAGATCGCTGACAGCTTTAACAGCAGATCACCATCTGTCTCGCCAAACAAGAGACTACATCGGTCTGTGCGGGGCATCTTTTTGCGGTGGTATCGGGTCAACAAGCCCACTAAGGCAATTTCCCTGGGACTGAAACCCGGAAGACCGTTGTAAACGATCAATGTTTGGGAATGCTTATCATGCTCTTCATATCCAATAATGGTGCCAATATCATGCAACATGGCCGCGGCATCTAGAATCACTCGTTCATCTGCACCATACTTATGCAGCGGAGAAAGCTGATCAAAGATGCGTACCGCCAGGTAGCGCACATGATTAGCATGGGTTTTATCATAGGAGGCGTGCAAAAATAACTTCCCATTTTGAGACGGCTGAACTAATCGGG
>CAZLNX010000262.1:0-8743 GCA_964560795.1 uncultured Anaerolineales bacterium
CTTTTTATGCAATCTCAAAATAGTAACGCGGATTCAATCTCCTGGTTATTCTATCAAAATTGAGATAGTAGAAGCAAAGGTTTCAAGTAGTAGGCCAATCAAATGTTTGTTGGTATAATTTTCTAAACAAACTTTTATGGATGGAAAAGAAATCTATTCATCGAAAATTGAAAGGAGAAAACCATGAAAGGGCAGAAATTTGTATTCATAGCAATGTTGATTGCCCTTGTGGTTGCTATTGGAGCTTTCACAAGTGTAATGGCTGCGGATGACAATACTTTTCGTGTAGTAAATAATACAAATCGAGATGTGAGTGTGGAAGTTTATTCAAGGGCTGACATTCCATATGGTACGTCGGATACTGATGATAGTGGTGTCCAAAAAATCTTTAATGTAGCAGCTAATAGTTCTAACGATGTTTTGCTAGATGAAGATGAAGTTTATTATTATGCATATCTAGCATGTGGTGACGTAATTGATGGTTCGATAAATATGAAAGATGATGTCGAAATTGTCATTCCTGCATGCGATCGGAAACCAACGATTTTGTGGGTGAGGAATCATCTGGGTTCAACAACTACCCTTGCGTTGATACAAGGTGATGATGAAGATACCTACGATATTGAACCTGGTTTGACAAAACTGAGTGTCGCTGCTGGTGATACATTTTACAGTTATGATGCTTGCTTCCCGCTTCAAGATTTCAATGGCGAAATTCATATCCTTGATAATGGTAAAAGCCAGCTGATAATGCGTTCTTGTGAATACTACGCTAGCCCTGTAGCTGAATTTGGTGCACAAAACGTGGTAAGTTTCCGCATCATAAATCATGCGTCGTTCCCAATCATCTTGACAATCATCGGTCCAATGAACGATTTGATTGAGATTACCCCTGGCGAGAATCGTGTAACGCTTGTAGCTGGCAGTTATTCATATAGCTACTACATGGATTTTAATGTTATTGCTGCAAACTTCTTCGTATCGCCAAATGGGAATGGAATCCTGTTGCTTAGTCCAGAATATACGATTGACTATGGATTAGTGGAAGAGGAAGAATTTGAGTAAATTTTGGTAGAAGAATTTAAATCAAAAAACGCTCGATTCGAACACCGAATCGAGCGTTTTTTGATTTATGCATGATATTTATCCCTTTTAGTTGTCTGACAATTGACTTTTGCTTGATATTTTGCTAAACTTGGACTTGTCTGACAACTGTTAAATGATTAGATTTCTGCACTTGATTTCTTATCAGTATCTATTTCTTCTCCATTTTGTAATACGAATTTCTCAATCCTATTTAGAATTTTGCCGTGATGTTCCGTGCGGTGTGGATACTGATGGAGCTTCTTTAACTTGAAAACAAAGCAAAACATTGACGGGAACTTGAACGCAGAAGCCCTGATTGATAGCAAAGTGACATTATTGCTTCTAATTATGGTTTTCGCGTTTATCGTAATAAAAAATGCTTGGGTTGGAGATGACGCGTATATCACTGTTCGGACAATAGAAAATTTTCTCAGCGGGTATGGGGTAACGCATAATATCGCAGAAAGAGTTCAAACGTTTACGCACCCCTTATGGATGTTTTTGCAAGCCGGAGTTTATTTTCTGGTAAATCGTGTCGCAGGGATATATTTTTGGGCGGAATTTTATTATTTGAATGTATTGATCTCGGTAGCAATATCAACCTATGTGATTTATTTGCTGGTAGTCAGAAATTCTGTATCATTTAAATCAAGCCTTTTGGGGGTAAGTATTCTGGTGATGTCGAAAGCGTATGTGGATTACGCCACATCTGGTTTAGAAAACCCCTTATCACACTTATTGCTACTTGTTTTTTTCCTGATATTCCTGGATGGAAATCGGGAAAATCCACGGAGAATGTTTTTTCTTTCTCTGGTTGCAGCATTAGGGGGCCTCAACCGATTAGATACATTGCTTCTTTATTTACCTGCAATTGGATATGCACTTTGGTTTGCGGGTGACAAAAAGAAAGCTATCTATCAAGTGATTTTAGGTTTTCTGCCCCTTATCATTTGGGAGTTCTTCTCACTCTTTTATTATGGGTTTTTGTTCCCCAACACTGCATACTCAAAATTAAATACTGGTATCCCTTCAGGACGCCTTGCCCGCCAGGGAATTTATTATTACCTCAATTCGCTCAGCCTCGATCCTATCACCATTCTTTCAATCGGTTTTTCTTTTGTCGTACTGTCTGCTCGGAAAGTGCGTCGACATATCCCCATACTACTGGGTGTATTCCTTTATCTTTTGTATATTATCAAGATAGGCGGAGATTTTATGTCAGGGCGCTTTTTTGCGGCTCCCCTGCTAATTTCGGTGATATTGTTAACTCGTTATAAGTTTGATAGTTTGAAGGCATACTTTTCGATTGTTGCTGTTGTTCTCATCGTTGGCCTAACATCGCCACGACCACCGATACTAGTTACGTCGCATCCAGTCGAGATGTTTGAAAACAAGCCAAAGATCGACGAGAAGGGCATCTCGGACGAGCGATTGTTTTACTTTAGAACTTCCGGTTTGTTAACGGACAATCGCTCCCAGGTTTTTCCTGGTTCGCGATATGCTGGTCGTCAGTGGGTTTCTGTGAAAGAAACACAAGATGTTGAAGTTGCCGGTGCGTTGGGTGATCATGGTTATGTGACCGGCCCCGATGTGCACGTGATTGATCTCTTCGCACTCTCAGACCCTCTAATGGCGCGCCTTCCGACATTAGATCTCGAAGTCTGGAGGATAGGCCATTTTCGGCGCGATATTCCGGAGGGTTACCTTGAAACGTTAGCATCCGGTGAAAACCTGATCGTAGATCCAAATTTGGCAGAATATTATGATAAGCTTAGTCTTGTAATTCGCGGCGATCTATTCAGTTGGGATCGTTTGGTTGAGATTTGGAATCTCAATACAGGGAAATATGATTACTTGCTTGATGCGTATTTCGCTGCAAGAGGCGACGTGCAATATTAAGGGAACCACTTATGATGGAAAAAATTACGAAACGCACGCAAATGTTGGTGGATGTGGCTATGGGTCGCAGATCCGCAGATATGGTTATTCGTAACGGACAATGGGTCAGCGTACAATCTGGTGAAATCATACCCAATACGGATATCGCCATTGCAAATGAGCGTATTGCCTATGTGGGGCCAGACGCGTCGCATACCATCGGGGATAAAACCCAAGTTATTGAGGCTGATGGCCAATACCTTGTGCCGGGCTTATTAGATGCACATATGCATGTCGAGTCTGGTATGGTCACGGTGACAGAATTCGTGCGCGCAGTTGCGCGACGCGGTACCACGGGAATGTTCATTGACCCCCATGAAATTGCAAATGTCTTTGGCATAGATGGAGTCAAGCTCATGGTTGATGAAGCGGCCGTGCAGCCCACCCACGTCTGGGTTCAGGTTCCTTCGTGTGTGCCATCTGCGCCGGGGCTCGAAACACCTGGTTCAAGCATAGGACCTGAAGATGTGGCCGAGACTATGAACTGGGATGGCATTATTGGCTTGGGCGAAATGATGAACTTCCCTGGTGTGTTCGATAGCGACGAAAAAATGCACGCCGAAATGGCTGCGACGCGTGACGCGAATAAAGTCATAGGCGGTCATTACGCATCGACGGATTTAGGTCTTCCTTTTCACGGCTATGCTGCAGGTGGAGCCGAAGATGATCATGAAGGCACGCGCAAAGAAGATGCCATCGCTCGCGTACGTCAGGGTATGAAAGTTATGCTGCGCTATGGTTCTGCCTGGCTTGATGTTGCTACGCAAGTACGTGCTGTAATTGATGACGGGTTAGACTCCCGAAATTTCTTGCTCTGTACCGATGATTCCCACTCCCAGACTCTGGTTGAAGATGGCCATATGGACCGAGTTGTTCGCCATACTATCGAGCAAGGCTTGGACCCGATCATAGCTATCCAGATGGCTACCATAAATACCGCAGTGCACTTCAGGGTGTCGCGCGATTTTGGGATGATCGCCCCTGGGCGCTATGGTGATGTTCTTCTGGTCAGAGACCTCTCAGATTTCCAGGCCGAGAAAGTCATTGCCAAAGGGCAGGTAATAGCTGAAGATGGGAAACTCTTAATCGACCTGCCATCCTTCCAATACCCAGAATGGGTTACGAAATCTGTAAACCTTGGCAAGATCATTACTGTTGATGAATTTAGATTACCAGCATCTGGTTTGGAAGCCACTGCCAATGTCATTGGCGTAATCGAAAACCAGGCACCAACCAATCACTTACGGATGAAAGTTCAAGTTGTGGATGGCGAGGTGCCTGTAGATATCGAGAAAGATATTGCCAAGATTGCATTGGTAGAAAGGCATAAGGGTACAGGCAATGTAACCGTTGGCCTGGTGCATGGATTTGGTTTTACTGAGAATTGTGCCATCGGTTCGACTGTTGCCCACGACAGCCATCACATGATCGTAGTAGGGACGAGTGAAGATGATATGGCGCTTGCAGCAAACATGCTGGGCGAGATCAATGGTGGTCAGGTCGTTGTGAAAGATGGTCGTGTTATTGGCCAGGTTGAATTGCCCATTGCAGGTCTAATGTCGAACGAGCGCGCCGAAGTAGTATCTGGGAAAGCTACCCAGGTTTTAGAAGGATTCCAAACTTGTGGTTGCACCCTAAATAACCCCAATATGCAGCTCAGTTTGTTGGCGTTAGTAGTCATCCCCGAACTCCGCATATCCGATCTAGGATTGGTAGACGTGACCAAATTTGAGTTTGTGCCGGTTCTCGAAGAGTAGCGTCTTTTCAAAAAAACATTTATGAGCGAACTTAGTCTTTCTGAGAAACTTCATCACCAATTAATCGAGATCATTTCGGATGCTGATCCTGGTCAGCGTCTGCCATCAGAACCAGCTCTTGCTGATAAGTTGGGTGTGTCGCGGGCCACGTTGCGTGAGGCCATGCGCACATTCGAAACGCAGGGTTTGCTTCGTCGCAGACAAGGCGTTGGGACATTTGTTGTCCGCCCTTCCCAGGTTATCGAAAGTGGGCTTGAAGTATTGGAGAGTATTGAAAAGCTATCAGAGCGCATTGGATTGCCCGTTTCAATGGGTGATTTTCAAATGGTTGATAGTGTGGCGGATGATAGAGTCTCGGAAAAATTAGCTATTGAGAAAGGTTCGAAAGTCCAATGTATTTCTAGGGTTATTAAGGCGGATGATAGACCTGTCGCCTTTTTGGTTGATACCCTGAAAGCAGGTTTTCTTACATCCGATGAGATTGGTCCAAATTTTACTGGCTCTGTGTTGGATCTGCTGCTCAAACGGGGTGTGCCCGCCTTGGAACATTCACGTTGCGAAATTAACGCTGTTGCCGCAACCTCAGAGGTCGCCCGCGCATTAGATATTCAACGTGGGGATTCTGTGCTGCGGTTCGAATCGCTTCTCTACAGCATTGAGGGCGAGCCAATAGATTACTCGTTTAGTTATTTTCTGCCTGGCTATTTTAAGTTCCATGTTGTCAGGAGAGTTGGATGATGCTCTTGTCTCGCGAAATACGCATTGCGAATTACTTCTTTAGTAGTGTGCGATGCGTATTGCGTGATCTGATTGGCAATACATAACTTTATATCAATTTATTTAGGAGAAAGAATATGCGTAGTTTTTTAGGTCGTGACATTTTATCTTTGAAAGAGTTCGAGCGAAATGAATTCTTCCGACTTTTCGAAGTTGCAGAACATTTGGAACCTATTGCTCGAAACCGCCGCAATACAGATATTCTCAAAGAGAAAACTCTGGTTACTGCATTCTATCAGCCCAGCACCCGTACACGTTTGGCTCACGAATCCGCCATGCTCCGCCTTGGTGGACAAGTAACAGGCTTCTCCGATGCCAAGATGACCCGTGCCGGAGATTTCTATCAGGAATCGATCAAAGACACCGTCAAAATGTTGGAGTATTACGGTGATGTCATCGTTATGCGACACTTCCAACTAGGTGCTCCTCACGAAGCTGCAAAATGGGCTTCTGTGCCGATCATCAATGGTGGCGATGGATGGGGCGAGCACCCCACCCAAATTCTGACGGACATGTACACCGTTTTGCGTGAAAAGGACCAGATCGATGGTTTGCGCTGGGTTGCCATTGGTGATATGCGCATGCGCACCATGCACTCTCTTGGTCACGCTCTAACCCAGTTCGATTGCCCGATCACCTTTGTTGCTCCTCCCGGAATGGAAATGCCCGAGAACTATCAGGATGACTTTTCATCTATGGGTCTAGACTTTGGGTTTGCTGATCACGTTGGTGATGTAATCGCCGACGCCGATGTCATCCTTGTTGAACCTACTGTTCAGCCAGATTACACCAAGTCCCGCGATGATCGCGATGGCGATGTCGATATGACCCCTGAGAATTATAAGATCACAAAGGACTTGCTGGTCAACAAAGCCAAGTCCGATGCTATCTTGCTGCACTCCCTTCCGCGTATGGATGAGATCCCTCCTGATGTGGACATTACCCGCTGGTCCCGATACTGGCAGGAAGCATTCAATGGCGTTGTCATGCGCATGGCGCTCTTGGCTTCGGTATTAGGAGCAATGGAATAATCTGAATCCACGAAGATAACGAAGTACACTAATTTTTAGTGATCTTAGTGTACTTCGTGGACAAATAGGAGAATAGAAATGCAAAGCGATTTAAGAGGCCGAGATTTGATCGGCGATCTCGATTTCAGTAAAGAAGAGGTCGAAACAATTTTAGATGTTGCTTGGGACCTGAAACGCAAACGCGCTTTGGGTGAATCCCATGCTTACCTGCGTGATAAGGTGTTGGCAATGCTGTTCTTCTTTTCCAGCACCCGCACGCGCGGCTCCTTTGAAGCCGGAATGGCTCAATTGGGCGGCCATGCAGCTTTCATCGAGAGCCGCACCACCCAGATTTCCCACGGCGATACTGAGACAGAAATGGGAGAAATCTTTGGACGTTATTTCGATGGTATCGCCATCCGCCACGTGGATTGGGGCATCGGTAACCGATATCTTAATCTGGTTGCCAGTGCATCCCGCGTTCCTATCTTGAACATGCAGTGTGAGATCTACCACCCCCATCAGTGTCTGGCAGATCTGATGACCATCATGGAGAAGAAAGGCCGCGATCTGCGTGGTAAGAAAATGGTGGTTTCTTGGGCCTATGCATCATCATATTTGAAGCCGATGTCAGTCCCGCAATCCTTGATCCTGCAGATGCCCCGCTTTGGGATGGATGTTGTTTTGGCGCACCCTCCCGAATTCAATCTGATGCCTGATATTATGGAGCAGGCCCAGGAACAAGCACGCAAATATAAGACGGGCTTTGAAGTTGTTCATGATATGGAAGAAGGTTTCAAGGATGCCGATATCGTTTATGCTAAGTCTTGGGGACCTCTGATGACCACCCATGATCCTGATGAAGGCAAAGTGCTTCAAGATAAGTACGAAAGCTGGATTACTGATCAGCGCAAGATGTCTTTGGCCAAGGATGATGCCATTTACATGCATCCCCTTCCCGCAGACCGCGATATCGAGGTCACCAGTGAAGTGATGGATGGCCCCAATTCGGTTGTCTTCGACGAGGCTGAAAACCGCATGCATGCCCAGAAGGCTGTTATGGCCTTGACGATGAGGTAATCCTATGACGGAAAAGAAAGTCGCTATTGTTGCCGTTGGTGGTAATGCCCTGATTGTAAACAAGCACCGAAAAACGATTCCCGACCAATTTGACGCCATCAAAGAGACCATGGGTCATATTGCTGGGATGATCGAAGATGGTTGGGATGTGGTCATTACCCACGGTAATGGCCCACAGGTTGGCTTTATTTTACGCCGTTCGGAGCTGGCGATGAATGAACTGCATCCCGTTCCCTTGGATTATTGTGGTGCGGACACGCAAGGTGCCATTGGATACATGGCTCAGAAGGCACTGCGCAACGAGTTCAAGGAACGCAGCATTGACAAGCAGGCTGTTACTGTAGTGACGCAGGTGCAAGTCGATGCAGCTGATCCTGCTTTCGAAAAACCATCCAAGCCGGTCGGTTCCTTCTTAGATGAAGCCACGGCCAAGGAACGCATGGCTGAAGGGCAGGATTTCGTTGAAGATGCAGGGCGTGGTTGGCGTCGGGTAGTACCATCTCCGCTTCCTAAAAGCATCATTGAGGTTGATGCCATCCAGAAGTTAATTGAAGATGGTTTCACTGTGATCGGTGTTGGTGGTGGTGGAATCCCGGTTATTGAGAAAGAGAATGGAGATTTGCGCGGCGTTGAGGCAGTGATCGACAAAGATTTTGCCTCAGGTTTGCTTGCTAATCTCATCGATGCGGACTTGCTGCTAATCTCTACTGCGGTTGAGAAAGTTGCCATTAATTTCAACAAGCCTGACGAAAAATGGCTTGATGAGATGACCGTGGCTGAAGCGGAACAATATATCGAAGAAGGTCACTTTGCTCCGGGTAGTATGCTGCCTAAGGTGCAAGCGATAGTCAAATTCCTCAAAGAAGGCGGCAAGAAAGCCCTGATTACAGATCCGCCAAATATCCAGCGCGCTTTACGTGGTGAAACTGGTACTTGGATCGTCCCATAGAGTAAAATAGTAGCGTGAGTCATTATCAGAAAGATTGTCTGAGAAAGGAGGTGCTTGCCCTAAAGAAAATACCTGATCGTTTCCAAGTAAAATGTTCAATTCCTATCAAGTGACGTTTCGGAGGAGTTTTCTAATGAAGAATAAAG
>CAZLNX010000263.1:0-3509 GCA_964560795.1 uncultured Anaerolineales bacterium
CGCATCAAATTGCACAAGCTTTACCCGTCAATTCATGTTTGCTAAACTACTAGTTGCCGACCCCCAATTTTACCGTAACTGCGCGGCTAAATGCGCCCGTTTGTACGGATTACTCGACCACAACAATCTGGTTTTTGCCCGCAGATTTTGCAGCATAGAGCGCATCGTCTGCAATCCTAAGCAAGTCAACCTCGTTGGAAAGCTCCCCATCGAGCGTAGCTATGCCAATACTTATAGTTATTTGAACTTGCCCACGGTCAGTGTTTATGGATTTATTTGTGATAGATTCTAACAACCGTTTACCAATCCCGTCAGCGTAATTATTATCCGATTCGACCAGGATTATTACAAATTCATCACCCCCATAGCGAGCCAGTAAATCAATATTCCGTAAGTTATTCTGCAGGCGATTGGCTACCGCTTTAAGTACTTGATCACCAACTAAGTGGCCATAGGCGTCGTTAATATTTTTGAAATCATCAATATCTATGATCATCATGGATAGAGAATGATCGAAGCGTCGCGCTCGCTCAATCTCATTCTCGGCCATCTTTAAGAAGTTACGGCGGTTATGAAGGCCAGTCAAGCTGTCCGTGAGTGCCAATTGCTCAAATCCACGAGCTTGCTCGAGAATTCGCGATCGTTGGATGGCTAAAGCTGCCTGGTGACTGATTGCAATAGATAATTGGACATCGTTTTGATCGAAGGGGCGCGCTTTTGAATCAGTTTTATATGCATAAACAAGGGCGATGATTTCTTGATCGTCAATTACGGGTATGCATAATGCGGTTCGAATCCGATGGTGGACAGCGCTGTCGCTAATTGAGCCAATGTGATACGAGTCTGGAATAATGATTACTGAACGTTTACTGATTGTCTGATTTGCAATTACACTTGAGAATCCAAGCTTATCAATCTGTTTAAATTGGTCAGCCAAAACCACTTGGCATTTATCTGCGCCAATTGTTGTGCGAAGAAAATCAGCAATTTCCCGTAATGACTGATCTAGATCAAGGACGGTTGTCAATCGGGTGGTAAAGTCATGCAATAGAATAGCATTTTTGTCAATTGACTCGATCAATAATTCCCGAGATAGTTTTTGTGTATCAGATTGATCGGTGCCATCATTTTCGGGATCAGTGTCAGCGGGTTTCTGGTCAACGATATTTGCTACATGAAAACCAACCCTTATCTGATCCCCATCTTTTAGCTTTCTTGGTTCGGAGATGCGTTCTCGGTTGACAAAAGTCCCATTTGTGCTACCCAAGTCGCGGATAATTAGTTCACCATTTTGACATTCGATCTCAGCATGGTGGCGGGATGCCGACTCATCTTCTATTACTACTTCACTATCTGGATTCCGCCCGAGAACATATAGACCTTCTTTTATGAAGTACTCTCGGGGGTTCTTTAGGGGTGAGCGAACTATTAAAATCCACATGATGATACACAAACCATTTTGATAACCAAAATCGTACAGATACTTCAACTTTGAGTGCGGAACAGGCGTTCACTCGCAGTGCTGCATTGGGACCATTGATGATTTTTCTTGGTATCCCAACACCGCGAAAATGGTAACCCCTCCATACATCTAATTTTACCCGATCTTATACTGTATTCTGTTACAAATTTGGAAGGGGAGTGGCAAAAATCATAAAGACATGAAATCAATAATACTGGGGATAATTGTTGTGATTTATTGAAAGTTATCGCCATTGATAGGCAAAGACAAACGCTCAAGTTACTGCCGTACAAATTACAAACATCATACATCGCAGTCGAAGCATTATTGTATAAATCAGTAACTTGAGCTGCATATAAATTTATTCAACCAGAATACCCAGTGGCTTGCCACGTGGGTTCCACGCTTGGGCAAAACCTGACCCGAAGGGGCAAAATTCCGTAATACCCCGTCAGCTTGCTGCGGGGATAGGAATTTTGAAGGTTTTGCAAATTTATCTGGGAATACGCGAATCTCTAAATAAGAGGGGATGCGCCAATTCGATGCCTATCGACTCAATTCTTTTGAGTATTGCTAAGTTCATCTCAGTTGTGACCTGGTAAACTTTCTCTTTTGGGTTACGAAATACTTCAACATCACTTTCTTGCCACTCAATAATTTCATATTGATAATCAATCACGACTGAATAGTCAGTGATATCGTCAAATCGAATGTAGATGGATTTATCTTTTACATGATCGTGGGCTAGTCCGGTTTCTCGGATGATTGTGATTGCGGATTCAACTTGTTCAGATTTGGTTGAGTGGGAAAGGTGCAATTTTCGTTTGATCCTATACTTGGTCCTGCTGTATTCGATTTTCTCTATTGTGTTCTCAGTAAAAGTGCGATTTGGAATGGTATACGTACTTCCGAATTTGCCTTCCATGAAGGTGGTGCGGATGCCAATCTTTCGAATGTAACCACTTAGTTTTTTCTTAGCTGGGTCCAGTATGATGATCTCATCGCCAATCGTGAAGGGTCGTTGGACAAATATCGTAATTCCACCGAAAAAATTGGCAATGACATCTTGTGCAGCCAACGCAAAGGCTAACCCGCCAAGACCCAAGCCTGCCAGGATGGCTGCCACGTCGTACCCGGCATTGTTAAGCCCAACAATAACCGCCAATGTCCAAATGATAATCCTGATGCCAGATTTGAGCATTGGCAGGAGCAGGTTATCAACGTCTGTGCGAGTTTTCTGTGATAAGGGAACCAGATACTGCTCATGAAGTGCGATATATAACCTTGATATCAGCCAGGCGACAAAAAGCGTGAATGTAAAATTGAAAACACCATTAAGCCAGATATCAATCGCTTCGGATATTGCCAGAGTGTTTACACTCAAGCGAATCCCTAGTATAAGTAGGGCGGCTACAATGGGCTCTTCAATCTGATCAACAATTAGATCATCGAGATCGGTACGTGTTTTTCGCGTCAAGAAGCGGAATCCGCGACTGACCAGGCGAAACAACAGGCGGCTCACCAAAACTGCCAACAACATAAGGGCGAATGCCAGCAGCCATTCGCCCATTGTATTTCCATAATATGTGGTTTGGAAAAATTCGGTCATATATTCGCCCTTATCACTTACATCAATTTCCCAACTGCTTGCTCCACCTCTTCCAAAATCTCCCCAGACTTGACCAATTCCTTCATTACATTGTGATCGGGATATAAAGGCCGATCCTCATCGAGATATTCGACGTGCTCCCGCACGACTCCCTTGGCAGCCTGAACGCCTTTGCCAGGAGAGAACTCGCGGAAATCCAGACCTTGGGCTGCACCCATAAATTCGATGCCCAAAACGCCATAGGCGTTATCCAAGATTTGGCCGTTCTTGATGGCAGTGTTCATTCCCATGGATACAAAATCTTCCTGGTCGGCCGCGGCTGGGATCGACATAATGCTGGCCGGAGCGGAGAGAATGCGCTGTTCTGTGATCAGCATATCGGCAGTGTATTGGCTGAGCATCATCCCCGACATCATCCCGGCACCTTTGGTCAGGAAG
>CAZLNX010000263.1:3519-8702 GCA_964560795.1 uncultured Anaerolineales bacterium
CAAAGCGGGGTTGGTCAAACGGTTGAAGCGCCGTTCGGAGAGCACACACACCATCGTGATCGCCGCGCCAGCCATATCCATGGGCAGGCAGACCGGGGTGCCTTGGAAGTTGGCACCGGTTAACGTGAGTTGGTATTCGGGGAAGAAGATGGGATTATCACCAACACCGTTAAGTTCGATCTCCACCTGGCTGCGAGCGTAGTCGATAGCGTCAATTGCTGCGCCGATGACCTGTGGTGTGGAGCGCATTGAATAGGCATCCTGCACTTTGACCTTCAGTTTACCCGTCACCAGGTCACTGCCATCGACGAGATTGTTCAGGTTTTGTGCCGTTTTCACTGCGCCACTGAAGCCGCGCACCTGGTGCAGGCGCTCATCATAGGGCTTCATGTTGGCGCACAGCGCTTCCAGAGTCATGGCACAGGCGATCTGGGCTTGTTTGATCCAGCGCTCCATCTCGTAAATATGGATGGCACTCATGGCAGTCAGCAGATTGGAACCATTGATCGTTGCCAGGCCGTCGCGGGCTTTGAGCCCAGGGACCTGAATGCCAGCCTTTTCCATCGCTTTGTCTCCGGGTAGCCGCTTACCCTTATAGAAGGCTTCTCCTTCTCCCATCAATAACAAGGCGATCTGCGACATGGGAGAAAGATCGCCGCAGGCCCCCACCGAGCCCTTCTGACAGACCACGGGTGTGAGACCCTTGTTGAGCATATCGATCAAGGTCAGCGTGATTTCAGGCCGGCAGCCCGACTTGCCATGGGCGTGCACATTGATACGCCCAGCAATTGCCGCTCGCACATACTCAACAGGTGTGGGTTCCCCGATCCCCGCGGCATGGTTGTATATCAGATAGCGCTGGAATTGTTTGGTCTGTTCATCATCCAGAACAACTTCTGAAAATTCCCCAATGCCGGTATTGACGCCGTACATGATCTCGCCCGCCACGATCTTTTCCTCTAACATGGCGCGGCAAACTTTGATGCGCTCTAGCGCCTCAGGGTGCAGTTCCACCTTCTCACCATGTCGGGCGATGCGCACTAATTTCTCAATGGTCAGCCCAGAGCCATTCAGAACAACGGTCATTTTTCTCTCCTTTGTAGATGGTTATTTGAGTTGCAGCTTGATTATTACAAAAACCCATCCCCCCTGCAAGTGGCAGTTGTCACAACACTGATTAGCAAGTCAGATGAATTGCCAGCGCGACCGAATTTTCATTGTGGAGTTCATTGTAACGCTGGCAAGCTGCCTGAGATTCAAGAACGATGATTTGGATATTTTGTTTTTTGATTGTTGATAGTGTGCTTGGAGAAACTTGCATTCGCCCGTATGTTCCCGTGCCTATGATCAGAACCTGGGGAGGGTTGGCCAGTACTTCCTGGAGATCTACTACGCTCAAAGAGTGACCCTGCTCCCGCCACCAGTTGGGGCTGATCCCCTCTGGGAAGATGATCAAATCTTTGTTGTAGCGCTGACCGTCGATGATAATCTGGCCGAATTGAAAAGAGTCAATCTTAGGTGTACGCATAAAATGGGAAGCGATGTGAGTTCGGAGTGACGCACGACGCCGAAGGCGGGTCTTTGGCCAGTGCGTCCTTTGCCTATTTACTTTCGCCTATCAGTGTGTGCGCCCAACAAGCGGACGGGCACTCTCGTGCCCTACTACGAACCAACAATTATTATGTTGTTTTTGCACGTTCAACAATCCCTGACAGACACCCGATTCCACCCGCTGCTTTGGTCAGTTCCGCTATCTCAACGGTGTGGCATTTGACCCCCAAGGATTCATAATAGCTTTGCGAATTGGGATGGCCAGCAGCCATCAAAATTTCCTTGGGCCCTAGCGTGACAAAGTTGAAGGCCATCCCGCTGGATGCTTCAGCCTCGTCGGGGACGAAGAGCACTTCGTAGCCGCGTTCTCGCAGCGCATCGATGGCTGTCCAGGATACTCGATAGGGCCATGCCACGGCGAGATCTTTATCCAGGAAGCGCAATATACCCATATGGTGCATGGAGCCAATTGGCAGGTCCACTACGATAGCTTCGACGCCCATGGCGTTGAGTGCCTCACTGACCTGTGCCGCGCCCTCGGTATTTGTGCGCAGCCCGCGACCGATCAGCGCTGTCTCGGGGTTGATCCACAAACAGTCAGCGCCCTCGAAGGTGGCATTGCCGCGCAGCGTACGAACGATGGGGACTCCTAAATCAGCTAGTCGGCGCGCTACCCAGCGTTCTTCGCCGGCGCGCACCGTAGAGGCTGGCCGCCCCAGGATGGCACCCTCAGGGGTCATCACAAACAAGTCAGCGCAGAACATCTGGTTAGGGGTGGGGTTTTGAGCGGGTTCGACGTAATGGACCGTAACACCCACATCGCGATAAGCCTGGGCCATGGCGGCGTGCTGCTTCCGCCCAACATCCAAGTCGACCGTGTCCAGCATTTGCACCGAATCAGGATCAGTTAAGTTCTCCCATTCTGCGCCTGGCTCATGCAGCAGCACTGCTTTGAGTTTGCCCCACTCGCTGTTGATACCGCTGGCAGTCCAAAGAGAGCCAATCTCTTCTCGATGCGATCGTGTTCGCGGCGACCAGTTTTCACCGCCGTAGGCTGCGGCTTTAGGATTTGGTTTAATGCTCATAAAATATCTCTCTGCCAAAAGCTAACAACTCACGGCTATGATCGCATCTCGCGCAGCTGCTTGTACAGCGCCTTCTCTTTAGCGCTCAACTTCTTGGGCAGCATCACATTGACCTTGACCAATAGATCACCTTTCTTTTTGGGATTCTTAATATCGGGCATTCCTAAACCGCGCAGCCGAAAGGTTTTGCCGTTCTCCGTTTCGGGGGGAATGGTCAGCTTGATGCGTTGGTCGATGGCGGCCACTTCAATTTCGCTGCCCAATAGCGCATCGTAAACGCCCACGGGGACATTAGTGCGTAAGTTATCGCCCTCGCGTTTGAATAGCGGGTGGGGGAGAACTTTGACTTTCAAGAACAAATCACCAGATTGGCCACCCATGGCCCCGCGTTGGCCCTGCCCGCGCAGGCGTACTTTGGAGCCAGTCTTGACCCCTGGGGGGATCTGCGCCTCGATCTTGCGTCCATCTTCCCACTGCAGCAAAACCGAAGTACCCCGGTGAGCTTCCTCTAATGAGATTTCCACGGTATGTTCAGCATCCTGGCCGCGCTGGGGGCGTCGCACCCGCTGCTGGCCGAAATCCACACCGCCGCGGCCCGCGCCGCCAAACAGCGTTTCAAAGAAATCGGAAAACCCGCCCATACCCCCGCTACCACCGATGCCGCCAAAGATCTGTTCTAGTTCCTCTTGGGACATCGTACGTTGGTTATATCCGCCGGCCCCTTGGGTCTGCCAGGGGTTCCAGTTGAAGTCTTCTGGGCGTCCGCCGGCGCGTCCATATTGCTGCCAGTGGGCCCCGAACTGATCGTACTTTTGGCGCTTATCCGGGTCGGATAGCACTTCGTTGGCTTCGTTGACTTCTTTGAATTTTTCCTCGGATTTTTTATCACCTTTATTCATGTCGGGGTGATATTTGCGCGCTAAACTGCGGAACGCCTTCTTGATTTCGTCTTGCGATGCGTTCTTGTCCACGCCGAGGGTTTTGTAATAGTCTTTGTAATCCATACCGAATTTAATGTAATTGTTTTAATTGTGTCATCCTGAGCGAAGCGAAGGATCTAATAATCTTGGTTTGTGAGACTCTTCGTTCACTACGTTCTCTCAGAGTGACAAATAGGAGTATATCACCTAGAAAATTTACTGTCATTGCATCCCTGATGCCCATGCATCGGGGTGGTGGAAGGGCGATATGATTTCGCCCCTCCACTCAAAAGGACGAGCATCATGCGAGTGCTCGTCCTCAATAACAGCCGCACGATATTGCTGATTGGCTGGAGATTCTTCGGTCTGACCAGACACTGAAAACTAGAACACAAAATACTCTATCTGTATTTATCTGCGTTCATCTGTGGTTTCAATTGCTAAGATACCTTTACAGCGATCTTGCGCGCCTTGGCTTCTTCTGCTTTGGGTAGGCTCAGGCGAAGTACGCCGTTCTTATAATCAGCCTCGATCTTGTCCTGCTCGATGCGGTTGGAGATACGAAAGCTGCGCTCGTAGTCGCCGACTTCGTATTCGGCGCGGGCCAGGGAGAAGCCCTCAGGGTCTTCGGCAACCGCGTAACCATTGACGGTGAGAACGCTCTTCTCCAGTGATATCTCGATATTGTCTTTCTGTACGCCGGGCATATCCAACACGATCACAATTTGATCTTCGGTCTCGTAGATGTCAGAGCGGGGGACAAAGCAGCGGCAGTCGCGGGTGCGTTCGCTGGTTTCTAAGGCCAATTCTTCTTTCTTGGTTTCAATTGCTTTTGTTTTTGTAGCCATAATATTCTTCTCGTAATTTCTACTTTGTTCTATTCTTGTAAGTGTCATCCTGAGCCGCCGGAGGCGGGCCTGCGGCCAGCGAAGGATCTGGCTCTCCATATTTCTAGACTCTTCGTTCGCTTCAGCCGCTTCGCTTCCTGTGCTCTCTCAGAGTGACAGATATTACGTTTTAGTTCACATTGACCGCGATCTTCTTGGG
Organism: uncultured Anaerolineales bacterium; assembly: GCA_964560795.1. Classification (GTDB taxonomy): domain Bacteria; phylum Chloroflexota; class Anaerolineae; order Anaerolineales; family UBA11858; genus NIOZ-UU35. The sequence goes on from CAZLNX010000263.1 coordinate 8,123, forward strand.
GCGGTCGGCCTCAGATCGGGGCAGACTGACTTCCAATACGCCGTCTTTGAAGGATGCCTTGACTTTCTTGCTGTCAATGGTGAAGGGCAGCTTCAGGCTGCGGGAAAATTTCCCAGCGCCGCGCTCCTGGCGGTGATAGGTGGCGTTCTCGGGCATTTCCTCGGCTTTGCGTTCGCCGCTGATGGTCAGGGTGTCTTCCAGGATGGTCAATTCGATATCCTCGCTGTCCATGCCGGGCAGTTCAGCGGTGATCAGGGCGCTTTCTTCATCGGCCCATAGATTCATGGCCGGGAAGCTGGGCGCATTGCGAGTGTAAATAGGGTGGAAATCCTCAAACAGGCGGTTCATGTTGCTCTGTAGGCGGTCCATTTCACGCCACATAAATGATGGTTTTGTTCTTCTGTACATTGTTCCTCCAATTGTCTCTTCAGGATAGTTTGGTCAACCCTTCGACCACCTACGGTGTTAGGACTCCGCCGCGTTGGCCGCTATTGTGCGATGCCCAACATGGTTGGGCTGCTACCCTAAACTTTGTTTTTCAATACGAATAACATTATAGAGTCGCGTTGTTAGAAAAACG
>CAZLNX010000264.1:0-8700 GCA_964560795.1 uncultured Anaerolineales bacterium
TAAACTTTTGCTGTTTTGAGGAGGGTCTAGCACCCTTTTTGCAGTAGAGTCTATCGTTGAAACCGGTGGTTTCAGCCGGGCTGCTGAACGTTGTAACGTGGCCCAACCTTCTCTGAGTCAACAAATCAAGAAACTCGAAAACGAGATCGGAGAGCCTCTTTTCGACCGCCTTGGGCGCAAGGTTGTACTCACCGATATCGGTAGGATGCTGTTACCGCGGGCCAGAACGATACTGGGAGAGCTACAAGGCATAAAGGTAGATTTGCAAACTGAAATTCAGGATGGGCACGGAACCCTGACAGTGGGATTCATCCCAACGGTAGCACCCTTTGTTTTACCGGGTGTCATCCGCAGATTCAGCCAGAAGTTTCCCAACGCAACGCTTGAAGTCCACGAAGATCTGACCGATGATCTGATCCAGAAAATCATCGCTGCTGAATTAGATGTTGGTATCACCAGCCTGCCGATCAAAAACAAACTGATAAAAACTGAAGAACTTTTGACAGAACCCCTTTTAGTGGCTGCATCCCAGAAGTACGATATCGTTAACCGGGCTGCAATCCGGGTCAAGGAATTAGACGACATTCCCTTCATCGCTCTCAGCGAAGTTCATTGTCTGGGTGAACAGGTACATTCCTTCTGTTATCAGAAAGATGTCAATTTGAACATTGTCTGCCACACGGCTCAACTCTCTACAGTGCAAAACTGCATCGCTTTGGGCCTGGGGGTCTCACTGGTTCCACATGCCCTCGCCATAAATGATCCCTCGGATCAGATCTTGTACCGGACCATCAGTGATTCGATACCTCAAAGAAAAATCGCAGCCGCGGTTCATGCCAGGCGGCGCTTATCATTTCTAGGCAAAGCATTTATTGAGATCGTTCGCTTAGAATATCCCACCTAATAATTTCTCTGGCTGATAACGGAAAGTGTTCAAAGGAATATCTCCCCTGGTCAGACCGGCCAGTGTCTCGTTGAGCAGGTGGTTGACCGGCGTGGGGATGCCCAACTCATCTCCAGCGCGCACTACGGCACCGTTGAGATAGTCGACTTCGCTTCTGCCGCTGCCGCTGTGCAGGTCGATGTGGAAGGATGGCATCTTGCCGCCGCGTCCACCCCCGACGGCTTTGGCCAAAAGCGGGCGTGACAAGCCTAGGGGCAAATTGCGCACAGCAAAGGCCAGAGCGCGTACCGGGGTGCCGGGCAAGTCGACCACACTGATCCCTTGAGCTTTCATTACCTTCAGCGCTTCACGTAACTGAGATATCTCGAGTTTGAATAATCCTGGATGAGCGAAGATGTCTCCAGGGGCCATATCTAGAATGGCAGCCGATGCGTTAGCCAGCAAGTTGGTCAGCATCTTGGACCATTTCATGTCCGCAGCATAGGAATAAAGGCGGGCGTTGAGACCAGCCTCGTCCATAGCAGCGACCAGTTTTTCAGAGAAAGGATGTTCCCCTGATACCCCCACTCCACGAAGACGTTCTAAAACGATATCGCCAGCCGTGCTACGGCCGATGGCAGTGGTCACTGTGCCAGCGATGACTTTGTCGGCGCCGAGGGTTGCACTGAGAGCGGATTCGTTGTCTACGCCGTTGGAGAGACACAGGACAGTAGGCAGTGAACTGTGTACAGTGGACAGTGATTCTAGAAAGCTTTGGGTATGGTAGGATTTTAGCGCGAAGAGGGCGATGTCGAAATCACCGGAGGCAAGAGCATCGTCCATCGAGTCGACCACCACCGGGCTTGGGATGTGATGTTCCCCATCTTCAAGGGCAAGGCGCAAGCCTCGGGATTTGAGTTCCGCGGCCACGTCAGGACGCTCAAGAAAGACGACTTCATGTCCCGAAAGAGCCAGGCTACCCCCGATATATGTGCCAATGGCGCCAGCACCCAAGGTAAGTATTCGTAGTTTGCTCATAGTGTAGTTTCAGATTCGTCCCAGTGATCGCGTTGGTTAATCCCGTGAACGTACCAGACATGCCGGTTGGGATGATAACTCAGGGTGACATAAGATGTGTTGCGGAAGCGGAAGCGGGGGCCGTGGAAATTGGGGGGCGGCGTGATACCCAGGACGGCGTACATGACCATGTTGAGCAGGCCGCCGTGGGAGACGACCAGGTAGCGACCAGGGGGCCTATGGATTAAACTCTGAACTGCCCTACCTCCGCGCAAGTACAGCTCCCACTGACTTTCACCTTCCTCCCCGATGGGTTCATAACTGGGGATGAAATCGGGTTGGGGGTATTTTTCCCTGGCTTCGGTGTGTAGTAAGCCTGCATAGATCCCGTTATCGCGCTCCATCCAGACTTCGTCAAAATCGAGTGGAATACCTAATGCAGTGGTGATGATTTCGGCAGTCTCTTTGGCCCGGCTCTGCGGGCTGGCGATAGCTTGGTCGAATTCTTGGCCCTCTTTGAGCCAAAATTCCGCGAGTGCTTGCGCTTGGAGACGGCCTCTCTCAGTCAGGGGAAATTCAGCTTGGCCTTGATGGTAGCCTTCTGCATTGCCCACAGACTCGCCGTGACGTAGCAGGGCGATGTGATAGACGGGAAGGTTGTTGGATGGTGAGGACATAAAGTAGATGATTAATGGTTTGCCCAATCTCGGGCGCCCAACAGAAATGCATCTCCGGACATTGCCTTTTTTCCTGAGGGCTGAACCTCGTCGAGCAATAACAAGCCTTGCGAAGTGCCAACTGCGGGAAAGCCTTCTCTGGTAGTAAACACCCCAACCCCAGGGGTAGTTGCGCTGATTGCATGTGCCATATGAACCTTCAGGCGTTGATCGCCCCAGAGCAAATAGGTCCCCGGCCAGGGGTTGTACGCTCGCACCTGTCGTGCCAGATTCTCGGCAGGAGTGTTGAAATCAATTTCTCCGTCGGTGCGTTTGAGCATCTTGATGTATGTGGCCTGTGAATCGTCTTGGGGTTGAGCGACCAATTGGCCGTTCAAATAATCGGGAAGAGATTCCAAGAGCAATTCACCACCCAGTTGGGCTAGCTTGGGGAAGAGTGACCCCGCGGTTTCATCGGGGGCGATGGGGATGGTAGCTTTCTTGATGATTGGCCCTGTATCCAGCCCCTCATCCATCTTCATAATGGTGATGCCGGTTTGCTCGTCTCCGTGAAGGATTGCGGCGTTGATAGGCGCCGCACCGCGCCAGCGTGGCAGCAGCGAGGCATGGACATTGATACAGCCATGTGGAGGTAGGTTAAGCACATCGGAACGCAGAATTTGTCCGAAAGCTGCTACTACGATTACGTCCGGTGCCCAGGCTTTTATCTGCGCCATGGCCTCAAGTTCTTTCATTCGAGTTGGCTGGATGATTGGGATATCAAGTTCCAAGGCCAATTTCTTGACGGGGGGAGGTTTTAACTCGCGGCCTCGTCCGGCAGGACGATCAGGTTGCGTGACCACTCCTACAACTTGATAGTTGTCCGATAGTGCCTGCAGCGTTGGCAGCGCAAAATCAGGTGAGCCCATGAAGACAATTTGGGTGTCCATAGGGCGGATTTTAGCATACTTGGACAAAGATCGCCGCAGGTGTGTCATTTGCGCTAGGGATTTATGGGAGATTATCCAGCAATCTGCTATGAAGTGGTGATTTGATACCAATGATCCACCACGAAGACGCGAAGAACGCCAAGTTTCTTTATTCTTTCCTTGGCGCTCTTCGTGGTTCAGTTGGATTGTCGAATTATTAGGGGGTTCGCAAATTGAGATTCCCAGCACCTACTTCAACGGTGATGGTCAATTTGGGGCCTTGGCCTTCCATCGAATATGTTCTCCCTGAAACTTGCCACTCGCCGCTAGTGGCGATATTCGATAAACCGCCTTCGATGGTGATTTCCACATTGGCGTTCTCAGGGATGGTGAGCGTGATATTGCTCAAGCCAGTCTCGATGAAAACTTCAGCGTCATTTTGTAAATCGCCAGAAAAATCGAGTTCATAATTTCCGGCACCGCCCTGGAAGATCATCGTCTCGAAATTGGCGTTAGCCAGGTTGGTCATCTCGATATTCGAGGCACCGGTTTCGTAGCGTAAGGTACGCATCGCTGTTCGATTGGGTTCTTCAAAATTTACATTGACGTCAGCAGCGCCATCGGAGATGTGAAGTTTGGTCAGATTCAAGCCCCCAAGTTCGAGCTCGCCTGTATAAGCGCCAGCTTTTACCGTCAGTTCGAGAGGTTCCTCACCAAGATCAAATTCCCAAATGTTCTTCACTCTAGACTGAAAGTTGGGGATGCCATTGATCTCCAAATTGCCAGTAGAGATTTTGGCTTGATTATCGTCGGTTTGGATTTCGGGTCTCAGGTCTTCGACGTTGTAGGTGGCTGTGCCTTCGAGAAGGGCGTTTTCTGCCCCCGGAGAAAGGAAAAGCTCCCCAGCGCCGAAGGCCAGGGTAAGTTCGGATATATCTTCGGTTTTATCCAAACTAGGGATGCGGATCTCTTTAATGGTTGTGGGACCGGTCTTGATGTCGGTGGTTACAGGAAGGTCAATATTAACGCCGCAAGCCAGCGATGCAAGCACTAGTGAGGATATTGCAGCAAGTAGAAATAATTTTCGCATAGTCATGTCTCCATATAAATTGTAATCTGAAATTGTATACGCTGGAGACAGGTCATAGTCGCGTTATTAATGCCCCCAGCCCCAATTCTGGGGGAGTTTAGCCAATTATTTCCCCCCCAAAGCCATGCCACGCTTTGCGGCCCTGTGGGCAGGCAGGTCTACGACCGGCGCGTCTACGGTATGGGGGCAGTGGGCATTACAACCCAAGCTCGGGAGCAATTGTCTGCATAGCTTGAATGACGTTGCCGACGTGCTCCCAGAGTTCCACACCGAAATCTGCCACCGCGTGTTCAACTTCTTCACGGTTGACTCCCGCGGCGAAGGATTTATCTTTCCATTTCTTCTTGACGGATTTAACCTTCAAATCTGCCAGGGATCGCGAGGGGCGTACCAGGGCGGCAGCTACGATCAGGCCGGTGATCTCATCGCAGGCAAGCAGGGCTATTTCCATCAAAGAGTCGCGGCTGACTCCGGTGTGATCGGCGTGACTGAGGATGGCACGTAGAATTTCTTCGGAGACGCCGCGCTCACGCAAGAGTTCGATTCCTGCCTGCGGGTGTTCTTCCAGGGTAGGGTGAATTTCCCAATCGTAATCATGCAAAAGAGCCGTAACGCGCCACTTCTCGACGTCTTCGCCAAATTTCTCAGCATAGAATTGCATCGCAGCTTCCACCGCCAGCATGTGACGGACCAAGTTCTCGTTTTTGACAAATTCTCGGACGATGGTAAGGGCTTCTTCTTGATTCATTGATACATTCCTTATTCCAACCGCAGATGAACACGGATGGTTGATTGAATTAAAAATTCAGAAAAACTTGTCCCCCTCTAATTCTTTCTCTGTGCACTCTGTGTCTCTGTGGTGATGTTATCTGCATCGTTGGTAAAAATTGGCTCTGGCTCACCGAGTACTGGGAGGGGGCGTAGGAGATGCACTTCTAGTATAGCCACCAGCGTAGCGAAGGTTTCTCGGGTGTGCCAATAAGCCAACGATCTTCGGCGGTACGTACGTTGGTCAGCCTCGACGCCAACTGCGGAAACTCCTAGGGCGTTGCAGGTGTAGAGGGCGCGCGGCAAGTGGAATCCCTGCGTGACGAGGATGACTGACTCAAGCTCGAAGATATCCCGTGCCCGATAGCAGGTGTCATAAGTGCGCCTGCCAGCATAATCTAGGACGATAGCGTCTTCGGGGACGCCTAAGCTGACTGCGTAATCGCGCATTGCGGCGGGTTCGTTGTAATCTACAAAACGGTTGTCGCCACTCATGAGTAATTTCTCTACTTTTCCAGCGAAATATAGTTCTGCGCCGGTGATGACGCGATCGCGCAGTACGGGGGTTGGTGAACCATCACGCCAAAGACCAGCTCCAAAGATGATAGCCACACCGTGGTTGGAAACTTCGTCCACGCTTTGGGTGCGCGTCCAGGCATGAAGTTTGGTTGTCAGCCTGGGGATCAGGAGCACCGCCAATCCCGAAAATATTAAAAGAAAAGCAATCTTGCAAAACATGAGAAATATCTTTTTAAACACGAGCCCGATTCTACCATTCCCACAAATAAGACCCTAAGGGTTTGATTAAAAACTCTTAGGGTCTTGGATTCAACGAGATGTAATACTATACGAAACGCGCTCGGATTTCCGCGCTGACGTAGTCGAGGATGGCAACCGTGATGGCGATGAACCAGACTGCCATACCTGCTGAACGGTAATCCAACAGGCGGATGTATTGGGCCAGCAAGAAGCCGATACCACCACCGCCGACGAAACCAATGATGGTGGACATGCGGATGTTGATGTCCCAACGGTAGATAGTGAAAGATACGAAGGGTGGGATGATTTGCGGAATTACAGCGAAGATCACCACCTGAACCCAATTTGCGCCGGTAGCCTGGATCGCCTCGATGGGGCCAGGGTCAATGGACTCGATAGCTTCTGAGTAAAGCTTGCCCAGCGCAGCGACCGAGTGGAAGACCAAGGCCAGGATGCCCGCAAAGGGTCCCAACCCAACCACGATCACGGCGATGATTGCCCAGATCAACGGCTCGATAGAGCGGACAATGTTCAAGACGGCTCGAACGAGGTAGTAGATCACCAGGGTTATCGGTGAAGCCGACATCAAGTTTCGAGCTGCAAAGAAGCTCACCGGCAATGCAAAGATCACGCCAAAGAAAGTTGCCATCATGCCAATGAAGATGGTCTCGATCATTTTCTCTACAACGAGGATGAAGTCCGTGCTGAAGTGGGCATCACCAATCGCGGAAATTTGCTGAACGAATAGTTCCCAAATATAAGTAGGCTCAGTCGCCGAGGGCGGCAGCAAGCGGTAGGGCATTTCAATATCGAATTCGAAATATCCATTCTCATCAGGGATAAGAACCACGTATTCACCGCCTTGTCGTTGGCGGAATTCATTATTGATCGGATCTGCCCACATTACGTTGGCTTCCACGCCCGGGATAAAATTGTATCCTTCGAGATGCAGCACTGTTCCCCCGGTACCATCTTGTTCTTTGAGATTGCCGCAGGTTAGGTCAGTGACAATGACTGGATCGTTGCCGACTTCATTGACAGTGGGCGGATCGTGGTCCTCGGGGCAGGGCACTTCGATATCCGCAAAGGCCCTGATCTCATCTGTGTCATATTCGATGGCTTTGATCCACGGCCAGGCGATGCGACCTAGCGCCGGAAGCGCTTCGTCAGCTTGTGTGACCATATTGACGATATTGATTTGTCCGATCTGCCAGCCTAGGGCGAAGAAAACTACCAAAATGATCACGAATACACCTAAGGGGGTGCGATCACGATGTTTCGCCAGCATATATGCATCGTATGCGATCCATATATGAAGCAACACAAACAAAATCGTGACGATGATCAAAGATGCGTCTAGGCGCAAGCCCTTCTTGAATATATCAACAAATCCTGTATCGCGAGGTGCTTCCTGGATAAAGCGCCAGATTACTAAGCTAATTATCGTGGCATACGAGAATATCAGCAAGATAGCGCGGCGCGTACTACGGGCGAAAATTTGTCCCAAGCCAGGAATGATGAAGGATAAGATGCCGGCTAGAGGCGCAGGTACCCAACTCTCTTTGCGAAGTTCTTCCGGAATGTGATTAAGTTTGAGTTTATCGTTCATACTGCACCCCCTTCATCAGTTTGAAGCGCACCTTCGAGACCACCGCCGACACGTTCGGCCTCTTGTCCATAAATATCCTTGAATTGTTCATCGGTCATGGCTTGAATATCGGCGCGGCTGCCTTCGTAGACAATCTCGCCGTCGCGCAGGCCGATCACCCTGGTGGAGTAGCGCTGCACCAAATCGAGATAGTGCAGGCTGCAGATGATCGTCATTTTATCTTCCTGGTTGAGCATTTCCAGGTATTGCAAGATAGAATGCGCCAATACTGGGTCAAGGCTGGCGACAGGCTCATCAGCCAGGATCATGCTGGGTTCTTGCATCAGGGCGCGGGCTACACCTACGCGCTGTTGCTGGCCGCCGCTCAATTCGTCGGCGCGCTTTAGCGCTTGATCTTCGATGCCGAGACGTTTCAGCGCAACCCAAGCTTTTGCTTTGTCTTCTTTGGAGAATCGGCCTAACAAGCTCCGTCGTGAGGATGTGTATCCAAGACGGCCAGAAAGCACGTTGGTTAGCACTTGTGAACGTTTGACCAGGTTGAAGTGTTGGAAAATCATGCCGATTTTGCGGCGAGCTTTACGGAGATCTTCCCCTTTCAATTGTGCCAAATCTACTCCATCCCAAAGGATCTCACCTTCTGTGGGGTCGATCAGGCGGTTGATGCAGCGCAGCAGGGTTGATTTCCCTGAACCGCTCAAACCGATGATGATCAAAAAATCGCCATCGGGCACGCTGAAGCTCACATCTCTGAGCGCAACAGTGCCATCATCATAAACTTTCGTCAGGTGACGAATTTCAAGCATAAGCAACTCCGTTCGCTATCGTAGTTATTAAAATTCCTGCACTTGAATTAAATTGAATATTTGCAATACGGATCAATCATACCCAACTTCAAAGTTCAAGGCAAGTTATTTTATTCATAATCATTTTAACTAAATTTGTAACTACCAAGCCATGAAAATCAAATAAAGGGCTAACGAAAAACAAAC
>CAZLNX010000265.1:0-8695 GCA_964560795.1 uncultured Anaerolineales bacterium
TCCGGGAATTGCTGACGAAATATTTAGAGTTCAATACAGCCCCGATGGAAATACGCTTGTTTCTGCAGGTTTGGATGGGGAGGTAGTTGAATATAATGCCGCCACGCTGGAAGTCATACAAGTTTTAAATACCAACGAACCTGTAGCTAGCATTGCTTTTGACCCCACAGGATCTGCGTTGGCGATTGGCACAGTTGATGGCTACATAGATGTTTTCAATATGAAAGATGGTGCCGTCATTCTAACAATTGATTCTGGATTTGGTGACGGCACCAATACAGTCGCTTTTAACAATGATGGAACCCTTCTCGCCTCCGGCGGAGTGGGTGGGGTTGTCATTCTTTGGGATGCCGAAACCGGGGATGAATTGGATCAGTTCGATTATCCAGGAGTGATTGCCGTTAACAGTCTGGCCTTCGATCCCCTTGGAAAATTCTTAGCAGTTGGCACTGATAACCGCAATGTCTTTCTGGTTGGCGTGGATAATGACCTAAGCAATTTCAACGATGAGATACATTTCCTAAGCGGTCACGTTGGCGAAATCTTCGACCTTGACATCAGCAAAGATGGCAGCCTTTTATTGTCCGGCGGTATCGATCACACTGCTATTTTGTGGGACATCGTCGATGGTTTGGAAAACCGAGGTAGTGAGATCGAAACCATCTATTCGTATCATGAGAGTGATGTGAATGAAGTTGATTTCAGCCCTGATGGGAGACTGATGGCATCTGGGAGTGACGATTCAAACATCTATATTCAGGATTTGACAGGTGATGAAAATGAAAGTCGTGTATTAGAAGCTCATAATGGTAGGGTTTTGGATGTTGCCTTCAGTCCCAGCGGAAATCTGCTTGCATCCAGCGATTCCGATGGCGTTATTATTCTATGGGACGTAAAAATAGGCCAAATCATCGGCGAGAAGATGAAACACGGCTCAAATTTGTCCTGGATGCCCTTGGCCTTCAGTCCAGATGGAAAATTGCTAGCCTCAGGCGGTGATGATGGCAGTGTAATTCTTTGGGATGTAGCAACACACCAGCAAGTGGGTGACAAGATAGATGCTCACTCAAGTCTTGTTTTTTCCCTGGCGTTCAGTCCTGATGGGAAAACATTAGCTTCTGGCAGCACGGATTTTAATATCATTCTCTGGGATATAGAAACTCGAAAAGAAGTTCATACACTTAATCATCAGGCTCAAGTCCAATCCTTGATTTTCACTAGCGATGGCAACCGTCTATTCTCAGGAGGATTTGATACCCTGATTAAATTATGGGATGTGAATACAGGGGAACAAGTCATTCAACTCTCTGGCCATCTGGGAGATGTGACCGATCTGGCTTTCAACCCTGATGAGACTATGTTGATCTCGGGAAGTACGGACGGAAACGTGTTTTTGTGGGATATGTCTAACCTTGAACGAATCGGTTCTCTTTCCGGCTCATCATCTTCTCTAATCGGGGTAGCCTTCAATCCTACTGAACCACTCATTGCCGCAGCCAGCAGGGATGACAATGTCTATGTCTGGGAGACTGACATCGAGTTTTGGAAGACATTTGCATGCTTCCGAGCTAATCGCAACTTGACTCAAGCGGAATGGAATCGCTATATCGGCACCCAAGAAGAGTATCATCTTACATGCCCTGAATTACCCCCTCCTACGGATTCGGCCAATCAGTGAACGCCGTATGGTCATAAATTTACCTTGATTCCCAACAACACACCGTGAGCGGTACTAGCTGAATTTGCCGCAGGCACGCCCATGGCGTCCAGCGCGGCTTTCATTCTGGAGGGAAGTCGATCACATGTAACACTCGCTTGGTTATTTTGTGCGCATGTAGTGTTGTTAATTCAAGTGTATCTTGACGAGTGTTTAGCACCAAGGGCTTCTCAGGGGGTATTGAAATAGTGGGGATATAAAATGGAATCGTTTCCATCGAACATAAAAGACAACTGTCACTTGACGTCGAAGCCCATTTCATATAATGTATTGCGCAAGTAAATTCAAGCGGCAAGATACCTGGAGGATAACTTGAAAAAATTAGGTACTGCTGGAAATAAGGGGCCAGGCATCCGTTCGGATTGTTTTGTCACTCTTGAACTGTCCGAAAAGGGTGGCGTGCAAATCTCTCTTGAAAGCAAGGTGGGAGCTCTATTTGGAGATTCGATCAACACGCTAGCCGAAGATATCCTAACTCACTTTGGCATCAAAAACGCAAACCTTCAAATTGTAGACCGCGGTGCGCTGGATTTTGTATTGGCGGCGCGCATTGAAGCAGCCATCAAGGCTTGTATCGAGACCGACGAGATTTATCTTCTCGATCTCATCCCTGAGAATCATTATCATACAGCCAAAGATCGCTATCGCCGTTCCAGGCTTTATCTTCCTGGCAACAGCCCCAAGCTGATGCTCAATGCTGGAATTCACCAACCTGACGGCATCATCCTTGATTTAGAGGATTCGGTTGCACCGGATAAAAAAGAAGAAGCCCGGCTGCTTGTCAGAAACGCGCTTTGTCAGGTGGATTTTTATGGTGCTGAGCGTATGGTGCGCATCAACCAGCTTCCCATGGGGTTGAGCGACCTGGAATTCGTGGTGCCCCACAATGTCAACCTGATCTTGCTCCCAAAGTGTGAAAGCGCAGAGCAAGTGCAACAGGTGGATGCCCGCATTGCTGAAATATCAGCGCAACATGGCATCGAGCAGCCTGTTTACTTGATGCCGATCATTGAAAGCGCTTTGGGCGTGGTCAAAGCCTATGAGATCGCCTCGGCTTCGGAGAACGTGGTAGCTTTGGCCATTGGCCTCGAAGACTACACAGCCGACCTGGGCGCACCGCGTACCAACGAGGGCCGCGAGACATTCTACGCCCGCAGCGTTTTGGTAAATGCGGCTAGGGCAGCGGGCATACAACCGATAGACTCAGTCTTCTCGGATGTCTCTGATATGGAAGCTCTCCGTTCTGTTGTGCTGGAATCCAAATCCCTGGGTTTCGATGGTATGGGCTGCATCCATCCACGTCAGATCAAAGTTGTGCATGAAGCTTTTGCTCCGGGCGAGGATGAGATCGAAAAAGCTCAGAGAATAGTAAATGCTTTCGACGAGGCAACCAGCCAGGGTCTAGGCGTTGTATCCCTGGGCTCAAAGATGATTGATCCCCCTGTGGTCAAACGCGCCCAGCGCACCATCGATCTGGCAATCCGCTCCGGTAAACTATCTGAGAAATGGAAAGGCGAAGCCTGAAATAGAATCCACGAAGGTCACGAAGATGCACTAAGAATATTTGTGTCCCTTCGTGTTCTTCGTGGATGAGATGGAATGAAAACAATGACTACTGAATACGTCAAAAATGCCGTGGGGCGCATGATCCCCACAGAGATCAATGGAAAAACAGTAACCCCTTTCCAAGGGCCACATGGCTATAAAACCACTGGTCGAAAATATGGCCCGCCGATTCGCAACTGCGGCGATTACCCCGATGATGGCGACAAGCGCCAACCCGATTTGAAGACAGCGCTGATCGAGGCAGGGATTAAGGATGGTATGACCATCTCTACTCACCATCATTTTCGCAATGGTGACCTGATCGCCAATCAAATCTTTCAGATCGCCTCGGAGATGGGTATCAAGGACTTGATCTGGTTTCCCTCAGCATCGTTCCCCTGCCATGAACCCATAATCGAGTATCTCGAAGACGGCACCGTCCATCACATCGAGGGCAGTATGAATGGTCCTTTGGGACGTTTTGCATCCCAAGGAAAAATGAGCGGTGCTGGCGTACTGCGCTCGCACGGCGGTCGTTATCAGGCTGTTCAGGATGGGGAAGTAGTAGTTGACATCGCCGTCATCGCCGCGCCAACCGCTGACCCCTTCGGTAATGCCAATGGTCTCAGCGGTCCATCTTCTTGTGGTTTGTTAGGCTTTGCCTTAGCGGACTCGCAATATGCACACAAAGTGATCGTGGTGACCGATAATCTGGTGCCATTCCCCTGCATCCCCTGGCAGATTCAGGGAAATAACGTAGATTACATAGTCGAGATGAACCAGATCGGTATCCCAGAGAAGATTGTCTCCGGCACGACGCGTATCACCAAAAGCCCAGACCGGTTGTATATCGCTGAACTGACCGCCAAATTCTGTGATGCTGCCGGGATTATCCGTGACGGCTTCTCTTTCCAGGCTGGCGCTGGGGGCACGGCTTTAGCCATTGGTAACTACTTTGGCGAAATCATGCGCCATAAAGGCATCAAGGCGCGTTTCGCCCGTGGTGGCAGCAATCAATATTTGGTCGAGTTGTTGGATGAGGGTTTGGTCGAGCATATCTTAGATGGTCAGACCTTTGATCTCGAGGGTGTGCGTTCAATGCGCGAAAATCCACACCATGTTGATACCAGCCCTTTCACCAGCTATAACTATCATGGCAAGGGTAACTTCGCTTCGATGCTCGATGTAGTCATTTTGGGGGCAACGGAAGTGGATGTGGAATTCAACGGCAACGTGGTCACACATTCCGACGGCTATTTGTTGCACGGTATGGGCGGCTGGCAAAACTGCCTCTTTGGTAAGACGGTCATTCTCCCGATTCCGCTCTTCCGCGATCGTATCCCTGTAATTCGCGATGAAGTTACGACTATCTGCGGACCTGGAGAACTGATCGATGTGATCGTTACTGAGCGCGGCGTTGCCATTAACCCTCGCCGAACGGATCTAATCGATGCAACCAAAGATTCGGGTTTGCCCATTAAGACCATACAAGAGTTAAAGGAAGAAGCCGAACGAATCTGTGGAAAGCCCCAGGATCCCCAATTTGAAGATAAGATCATCGCCGCCATCAAGTGGGTAGATGGCACGGTGATTGATGTAGTCAGACAGGTGAAAGAGAAATAACGCAGAGACAGAGAGACGCACGCCACGCTTTGCGGCCCTTTGGGCAGGCGGGCCTTCGGCCATGCGCAGAGAAAATAATGATAAAACTCTGCGTCTCTGTGCCTTTGCGCCTCTGCGTTTAAGATTTTGAGAAACCTAGGAGAAAATAAATAATGTCCAAAAGAACCATCGTCTCAATGCCCGGTGACGGGATTGGCAATGCAGTCTTACCCGAAGCGATCCGGGTGTTAGAAGCTGCCGGATTCGAAGCCGACTATGTCCATGCCGACATTGGTTGGGAGTTTTGGTGCTCGGAGGGAAATCCGCTGCCTCAACGCACCATAGATCTGCTCAAAGAGCACAAGATCGGCCTGTTTGGGGCAATCACGTCCAAACCCAAATCAGACGCTGATGCCGAGTTATCACCGGAACTTCGGGGTAAAGGCCTCGTCTATTACAGCCCCATTGTTGGCCTGCGGCAGCATTTCAACCTGGATGTTTGCGCCCGACCGTGCCAGACCTTCACGGGAAATCCACTCAACTTCATCCGCCGCGGGGCAGATGGCGGAGCGGAAGAACCTGAAGTTGATACGGTTATCTTCCGTCAGAATACCGAAGGCCTGTACGGTGGCGTAGAGTGGACTAACCCTCCCGATGATGTCTATGATTCCCTGATGACTCACCCTAAATTCTCAATCAATTTTGGTGATGTTCCTCGAGAAGAGTTGTCCATATCTACTCGTATTTTCACTCGCCAAGCTACAGAGCGCATCTTGAGGGCGGCTTTTGATCACGCCAAGAAATTTGGCTATAAATCTGTCACCGTGTGCGAAAAACCCAATGTGATCCGTGAGACCTCGGGCATGATGCTTGCCATGGGCAAAGAGATTGCCGCTGAATACCCCGGCATTTCCCTTTGGGACACGAATATTGATGCCCAGATGATGTGGCTGACCAAGAATCCTGAAGATTATGGCGTCATTGTGGCCGGGAATATGTTCGGTGACATTATCTCCGATGGCTTTGCTGGTCTGGTGGGCGGTTTAGGGTTTGCTTGCAGCGCAAACATCGGCGAAGAAGTAGCTGTTTTCGAGCCCACGCATGGGTCAGCCCCGAAATATGCTGACTATGCCACATCGATCGTTAACCCCATAGCAATGATCCTTTCAGCTTGCATGATGCTCGATCACATTGGCGAAACAGAGATCGCTGCAAAGATTCGCAAAGCTATTGCTGAGGTCGTTGTAGAAGGCAAAGTCCGCTCATACGATATGATGAAGATGCGCGGTAAGCCCGATGTTGTCGAACAGGGCGCGGCGTCCACCACCCAAATGGCCGACGCGATTATTGCCAAGTTGAAATAATAACGCAGAGACGCAATGGCGCAGAGTCGCGGAGAAAAATTGAAATTCTCTGCGACTCCGCGGCTCTGCGTTGAAGCTTTAGAAAGAATAAAATGATTTTAGAAGTAGCTATCTTAGATGTAATCGCCGGGCAAGAAACCGAGTTTGAGCGCGCATTTCAGAAGGCTCAGTCCATTATCTCTTCCATGAAAGGGTATATCTCACACGAACTGCAAAAATGTGTTGAGGTAGAAAACCGCTATCTCTTGCTGGTGAAGTGGGAAACCCTTGAAGATCACACTGAAGGATTCCGAAATTCGTCTGAGTACCAGGAATGGAAAAAGCTGCTGCATCATTTCTATGATCCGTTTCCAACTGTTGAGCACTACAGGGTAGTTGATTCGATAAATCAGAGATGAACAAAGAAAACGAGATGATAGATAAAATTCCATTCATCACTGTTTATCTCTGGTAGATTTAAGTAAAGGATATCTATGGATATTAATGAACTTTGGCCCGAGTTGGCTTGGATTGAAGACTCAGATCTACGAGAAAAAACCACCAAAACTTGGGAATTAGCCCTCGAGCGCAGCGTTATCTTGCCTGAAGATTTGCAGCGCATCCCATTCACCCTGCTGGCTGGCCCAGATCTAAGGGTCAGCTTTATGGCTCACAAACGCTCTGTGGTACATATTGCCCGCGACGCGGCTTTAAAAATGGTCGAGTTTTTCGGCGATGAACTTCCCATAAACCTTGATGTGGTCATCGCTGGTGCGATCCTGGCCGATGTTGGCAAACTACTGGAATATGAGCTTGACGAAAATGGCAACTCTTTCCAGGGCGTATATGGTAAATATTTGCGCCACCCCTTCTCTGGAGTTTCGCTGGCTGAGGAATGCGGCGTACCCGCTGAAGTCTGTCACATCATCGCTGCGCATGCTGGGGAAGGCAATATGGTAAAACGCACCACCGAAGCCTACATCGTCCACCATGCAGACTTTATGACCTTCTTGCCCTTCAAAAGCCGTTTGGTCGTTTAACTTTTTTCACCGCAAAGACGCGAAGAACGCAAAGAGAAAAAATAATCTTAGCGGTCTGCCCGAAGGGCCACATAGTGTGCGCCTTGGCGGTCCAAATTAGGTATAGCTATGGCACAAACATTTGCAGAAAAGATTCTTGCTAAGAAAGCTGGTCTTGACCGTACTGTCCCTGGACAGATCGTCGAGATCACACCCGATGTGGCACTCTCTCATGATAATACTGCCCCTATCTATGGCATCTTCCAACGCATGGGTGGGGAGCGGGTTTTCGATCCCGCCATGCACGCCATTTTTATTGATCATGCTGCACCGGCACCGACCACAAAGCACGCCGAAAATCACCGTATCATACGTGAAATCGTTGTTGAGCAAGGCGTCGATAACTTCTTCGATGTCGGGCGCGGTATTTGTCATCAGGTGCTGGTCGAAGAAGGACTGGCGCTTCCTGGGGAAGTAGTTCTAGGTTCGGACTCGCACACTCCCCACGCTGGAGTGATGGGTGCCTTCGGGGCTGGAATTGGCCGCTCAGAGATGGCTTCCATATGGGCAGTCGGCTCCCTGTGGCTGCGCGTCCCCGAAAGCATGAAGATCACCGTCAATGGACAATTCCATCCGGGTGTGACAGCCAAAGATTTGGCGCTCAAAGTCATTGGCGATCTAGGAGCCGATGGCGCTTTGTATATGTCTGTGGAATGGCACGGTGAAGCGATCCAGGCGTTGAGTTTATCGCAACGAGCGACGTTGCCCAATATGATGGCCGAGATGGGCGCCAAGAACAGCTATTTCCCTCCTGACGAGGTGGTGATTGCCTATTTGGACGGGCGTGCCAAACGCACCTTTGAGGCTGTTTACCCTGACCCGGACGCGAACTACGCCCAGAGTTATACTTACGAAGCCGAGTCCATCGAGCCGATGATTGCCTGCCCCCATACAGTGGACAATGTCAAGCCGCTTTCCGCAGTAGTTGGTACACATGTAGACCAGGCCTTTCTGGGCACTTGCACCAATGGCCGCTTCGAAGATTTAGCAACAGCAGCAGCCGTTCTCAAAGGAAACAAAATTGCATCCGGCACGCGGATGGTCGTAATCCCTGCATCTTCGCAGGTTTATCTGGAAGCACTCAAAGAAGGCTATATCGAGACATTCCTTGAAGCGGGCGCGGCGATCGAGAGCCCAGGCTGTGGGCCTTGTATGGGCAATCATATGGGCGTACCCGCGGTGGGTGAAGTCAGCATCAGCACCGCTAACCGAAACTTCCGCGGTCGTATGGGCACCAAAGAGAGCGATGTCTATCTCGCTAGTCCGGCAGTTGTGGCAGCGTCGGCTGTTGCAGGGTGCATTACGCACCCGAAAGATATTTAAACGTAGAGATGGAGAACCCTGCATCTTAGCGTTTAAGCTTACTATCATGAAGTCAAGTCCTTTACCAAAAAAACAAGTGAAGATAC
>CAZLNX010000266.1:0-8691 GCA_964560795.1 uncultured Anaerolineales bacterium
TTCACCAAGTCTACCCGACTATCCGTTTCTCACAAAACCTATTTTTGATCAGTAGAGCACGCCAGATTCTACGATCTTTGATGGCTGACGATCCTTATAATACCCACATAAAATTAACGTACCTGAACACATATCAAAATATGTCCGAGCGTCGAAAAGCGCTCCTCGAGTTAATTGGTGAGGGTATGCAAATCAAATATAAGGGGATCGCGTAACAGAGAATTATTCGCGTTAGTCAGGACGTTGAAAACGTCGGGGATGGGGGTGTTTTCGCGGCTTTTCCTCGGGGGCAGCATTTCCATCATCGGTGTCCTGGTCATTCCCTTTATCTTCGAGAGAGATACCGATTTCCTCTGCCAGGAGCGTCAGGTTTTCATGCGCTTCTTGATATTCGTATAACGTTATCAGCTTTTCCAGCTGCTTTAGGGCGGGTTGGAATTCTGGCGAGCTGATTTTCTTCCGTAAAGTGTTCATGATGCTTAATGCCAGAGAATCATTTTCTTCCAGGTGATGGGCTAGATCTTGGAAAATCTGCGATAAGCCCTCGAGATCAAGGGATTCTTCACCTTTAGCCTGGGGAGTAGCTGCCTCTGCGGGGGTTTCAGCATCAGCCTCGGGGGTGGTCTTTTTTGCAGGATCATCTTCGGAGACACGCTCCAGCTCAACCATGAAAGAAAATGTGCTGCCCTCACCCGATTGACTTTCCACGCGAATTTCTCCGCCCATTTTCTCCACAATTTGCTTGCTGATGATCAACCCCAACCCCAGTCCACCGTACCTGCGGGTCGATGATCCATCCAATTGGGCGAAGGGTTGAAATAACTCAAAGATTTCCTCTTCTGTCATGCCAATGCCCGTATCATGGATGGCGAAGTTCAATGTCGCGGTATCTTCATTCTGCTCAGCCAGCGTTGCGGACACTTTGATTTCCCCTTCTTCAGAAAACTTGATCGCATTGTCAGTGAGATAGTTCAGCACCTGTCCCAGGCGCTCAGGATCGCCGATCAATGCGTCGGGTACATCAGATGCAGTGTCGAAAACGGTTTCCAGGCCCTTCTCGTAAGCCTTGGGAGCGCAGCGATCAGCGAGCGTTGGCAGCAGTTTGTGTGGGTTGAATGGGATATTTACCAGCTTTAGTTCGCCGTTTTGTATGCTGCTGAAATCTAAGATCGAGTCGATGATGGTACTAAGCTTATTGGTAGCCGAATGTAGCATAGCCAATAACTCGGCATCGAAAGCGGAAGCTTCCGATTCTTCGGCCAAGTAAGCGATGCTCATGAGCGCGTTCAAAGGGGTGCGCAGTTCGTGGCTGACGTTAGAGAGAAATTCTCTTTTTGCTTCGTTAGCCAATATGGCGGCATCCCGGGCTTCTTGGATGGATTTCTCCAATTGCTTTTTCAGCCTTGTGTCACGTTTGCGTAATAGAACCCCTGTTAGCAAGAGTGCTGCGATCAAGATCGCTGCCAGTGTGGCTGTGTACTGGAGATTAAAATTCTTGGATGGAAGTGGGGAACAGCTCGTGGTGAGCAGCAGACACACGGCAAAGATCATGAATATTCGGATATCAATGAAAGGGAAAATTTTTTTGGGCAGGACAAAATGAGTTTTCATAGTTGTTTTCAGTGGAGTGCCGCGATTGTGCATATCCCCGGAAATGATACCATACTGATGCGTCTCAATTTATTCACTATACAGCGAGTCATGGATTGCTGCGAATTGGTCTTCGATTTTTAGAAAGGCGTCGATAATGTGAGGATCAAAATGAGCGTTGCTATCCTTGGAGATCAGTTCCACAGCGCGCTCGTGGGGTAGGGCATTTTTATAGGGTCGCTTTGACCTGATGGCGTCATAGGCATCTGCGACTGCCATGATCCTTGCGGAAAGAGGGATGCCCTCACCTTCCAACCCATCCGGATAGCCCTTTCCATCCCAACGTTCGTGATGCGAGCGCGCGATAGCAATACCTACATTCACAAAGGCGTTATTGGGATAAAGAGTCTGAACAGATTCCAGAGTACTTGATCCAATCAGCGTGTGGGTTTTCATGGTTTCGAACTCTTCATCCGTTAGTGGCCCCGGTTTCAAGAGGATCGAATCGGGGATGCCCACCTTGCCGATATCGTGTAATGGAACGGCGTGAAAAAGCACGTTGATGTAGTCTTGCGAAACCCATGACTTATAGCGGGAATTTTTGCGCAGATGTTGTGCCAATTCCCGGCAATAGGTTTGCACTCTTTCAGTATGCTTGCCGGTTTCATCATCGCGTGACTCTGCCAATTTTGCCAGCGCCATGATCGTCGCCATCTGGGAGGCAGAGATCTCATCGATTTTTTGTTGCACCAGTTCCTCGAGCTGCAATTGAAAACGGCGTAAATCCAAATGAGTCTCTACCCGGGCGTTGACTTCTTCGAAATGGAAGGGCTTGGTAATATAGTCCACGCCGCCAACCTGGAAAGCGCGGACTTTATCCAAGGTTTCCTCCAAGGCGCTGATAAACAGCACTGGGATTCCATTGAGTGTCTTATCTTGTTTCAAACGCCGGCAAACTTCGTACCCATTCAACCCTGGCATATTGATGTCCAATAAGATCAAATCGGGGGGATCGTGTTCGGCAGCTTTCAAAGCTAAGGAGCCATTGGGCACGGGTCGGGCATTGTAACCTTGCTTTTGCAGCAGTTCTGATAAAAGGCGCAAATTCTCTGGCGTATCGTCAACAACTAAGATGCTGGCCTTTCTGGGGTGGTTGGGTTTCCCGTTCATGCTTGATCCTCTTGTTGTAAAAGCTTCAATAGAATATCGTATTCAAACCGGTTGGCAAGATCTCTGAGTGTCTCTGCCAGTGTGCTATCGGTTTGTTCCACTTCTTGCAGTAACTCGTTGAATTGTGCCATATGGCCTCCGATGGTAGCATCCTTCAAGGCCAAAACCAATTCCTGCGGAAGTTTTTCTAGCTGCTGGGGGAGAGTGGCGCTAATATCATGTATGGTTTTTACCCTCACGCTGCGTTCTACTTGGGCGTATTGGTATTCAATACCTATGAATTGTCTTATCGTTTCGAAGACAACATCTTCCTGGAAGGGCTTGCGAATAAAGCCATCGGCCCCAAGAGATATAAATTCCAGGCGATCTTCTTCGAAGGCACTGGCAGTTACAGCGATGATGGGGGTATTTTTGCCATCAGGCAGGGCTTTTATTCGTTGGGTGGCTTCACGACCATCCATAATGGGCATATTCATATCCATCATAATGATATCAGGCTGCCATTCTTCAAATAATTCAATGGCTTCTTCACCATTGTGAGCACCTCGCACTGTGAACCCAGCCTGGGCGAGGATTTCCTCCATTAAACTGCGGTCTACTTCCAGATCATCCACTGCCAGAACTTTGATCTCAGGCTGGTCTTGCCGCAAACCTAGCACTCTTTGCAAAAGCACGGTTTTGCGGATATCTTCTTCTCGGCCCAACTCGATGGGGATGGTAAAACGGAACGTGCTGCCCACGCCAACCTGGCTGGATACAGTCATCTCCCCACCCATCAAATCGATATACTGTTTGCAAATTGCCAGCCCGAGACCGGTGCCTTCCTGGGCTTGGATCCCGCTGCGAGTTTGTTCAAAGGGTTGAAAGAGCCTGTCGATTTCATCTTCGGCGATGCCAACACCTGTATCGGCAACTTGCGCGGAAATCAAGATATTCTCATCGGTGTCCTTATCGACACTTACCTCTGCGATAATGGAACCCCTTTCGGTAAATTTGACAGCATTGCTCAGCAAGTTGACGAAAATTTGTCGAATTTTGCTCTCATCTCCAATCAAGGGCTCTTCCAGGAATTCACCACGCTTCTCTATCGATAGATCCAACCCCTTTGAGCTGGCGCGAAAGAGATAGGTTGTTTCCAGATCCATGAGCAGGTTGGTGATGCTGAACGTGTTCGGGGTTAGGATGATCCTGCCGGCTTCGATCTTAGACATCTCCAAGACATCGTTAATCAGATCTAAAAGGTGTTCGCCGCTGCGCACGATGGTATCAATTTTGTTTTGCTGCTCTAGGAGTAGATTGGGATCTCGTTTGAGCAGTTGTGAGAAGCCCAGAATGGCATTCATCGGTGTGCGAATCTCATGGGACATATTCGCCAGGAAGACGCTTTTTGCCTGGTTGGCGGCCTCAGCCGCACTTTGTGCTTCCAAGGCTTCGTCTTTGGCCAGTTGGAGTTCCTTTTGAGATTCTTCCAACCTGGTGAAAGCATCTTCGGCACGAATGCGCTGCTGGTTAACGTCCTGCATCAGGCTGATGGCAGCCTGACGGGATTTTTCCAGGTCTTTGGTGCGTTCGATGACCAGTTCTTCCAGATGCTCGCGGTGTTCCTGCAACTCCTCCTCTGTCATTTTGCGTGTGGCTATCTCCCAGGCAAGATCGGCGAGTAGTGAAACGGTTACAATGTCTTGTTCAGTATATTCGAAAGGTTTATTCCCAACGCCTAGGATGGCGGTGATTTTTTCACCGCGCATGACTGGCACAACCAGTTGGCGGATCACTTCAGCGTGTCCTTCAGGCATGCCTTTGCGATGCGTTAGCGAAGCGTAATCGTTATGGATGACCGGTTTACGCTGATGTACACAATCTACCCATACCCCAGCTTCGTCTAAGGTATAGTGCATCCCTTTGCCTTCCGCTTTACAGAATTCCGTTTTTGTCCTTTTTGACCAGTTCTGCAGGGAGAGAGATTCTTGATCATCCTCGACAAAATGATAGAAACCGATCAGGCTACCGGTAAGTACCTCGGCTTCATTCAGGGTCTCTTCTAGCAATTCGTCCAAAGTATGCGTTGCTGAAAATTGCAATAAATGCAGCCTGGATGCATTGATGGCATCATTCCGCTTGCGCTCGGTGTTATCGCGCCAGGTTGAGCGACTGTAAAGAGTATCCCCATCTTCATCACATACCGAGGTTACATTGAGACTGACTTCTAGTTTTGAGCCGTCTTTTCTACGTAATTGGAGCTCTTGATCATGGATCTCCCCAGTTTCGACAAATCGATTGAAGGCATCTTCAACGTCTTTCATACAATCTGGATGGTATAGGTCGAAGATTGGACTGTCAATGATCTCTTCTTTGGTATATCCAAGATTGTTAGCCAATGTTTGGTTACATTGTGTGACAAGCGCTGTCTTGGCGTCCACCGAAACAAACATATCGGGGGCGTTCTCATATAGATCCATGTACCTGGCTTCTGATTCTTCCAGGGCTTTCTGTGTATTCATCCGCTCGATCTCTGCAGCCGTTCTTTCTCCAAAGATAGACAAATATGAGGCGGCGACTTCTGGATTGGAGATCGGCTGGCCGTGCAGCAGTACGATGATCCCTAAAGCCTCGCCTGAGCTGTCGAAAAGTGGGGAGCCAATATAACCCTCGATACCCATTTCTACCAGAAGGTGATCTTTGGGGAAGAGCTCCTGCACCTCGGAGGGATATGTGCAAACCGAATCCCCGATCACATTTTCACAAGGGGTGTCTGCCAGGGCATATTCGAAAGGTTCCATGGATTGGCCATGAGCCATGCCTCCGATCACGGTGACTTTTTCTTCTGACTCTGCGAGTTCACCGACGAAGGCATAATCGAGTTTCAGCGTATCTGAGAGGTGATGAGAAACCTTTTCGAAATAATCTTTTCCAGATGCATCGGATAGATCGGTGGCGATGCTCCTCAAAGTGTTTTCCATCTGTTTGCGTTGGGTGGTATCGATCAGGGATACATACACTTTAGACCAGTCGTCTTCGTACCCTGGAAGGATCGATACATTCAAAGCCACCCAGATTTCCTCGCCGTTCAAAGTCTGATGAGTGATCTCCTGATTTAGATAAGGCTTGCCATCAGCGAAGGCGAGGATTTCTTCTTGAAATACCTCGATAGCACTCTCTGTAAAGACAACATCTAAGCCTTTTAGGAGTGCTGCTTTATTCTCAGCCCTGAGAAGTTCGACGGTGGCCTGGTTTATGTCGATAATCCTTACGGCTTTGGCAAGTTGGCCGACTTCTGCGGGGTTTTCGTCGAAGTAGGCTTGAAGATCATCGACCCCCGAGGCGCGCAGCTTATCAATCCTGCTTTTCACCGCCGAGAAATCTTCCTCCCAAAGCGAGATCGGCGAACGCTCAAAGAGATTGCGATAACGCAATTCGCTCTGATCTCGTTCCTGGATATAGGTTTGTAACCGTCGCGGAGCCAGGACTGTACCTCCAAGTACCAGCACCCACAACAACCCCAGCGATACCGCTCCCGTGGTGATTGCCTCTCGTTCTCGTTCTAATAAGATAGTCATGGGTACCGCGACGCCAACACCACCGCGTATATCGCCCACCTGATAGCCTTGAAAGCCATGACATTTCAGGCAGCCCTCTTGGGTGACCATGGGCTGCATCAGCCGTAAATAAGGCTCTCCATTGATTTCGGTGAACTCGCTCACCTCCATCACCCCATCTTCAAAGGCTTCCAGCGCAGCCCGTTCCCACGCATCGGGGGCGTTCTCGGGCCGTAACGGATTGAGGCTGGTGATGTGCCCGGCAACCCCAAACAGGTCAGCGAACTGCTCATTCAACTGCCGCACCATATAGGCCGGGTTCATCAAGGTAAGCTCTTTCCTTGAGGGGGTTTCGAGATCCCTTTCAGGAATATGGCTAAGGTAGGGATTCGGCGGGGTGCGGTCGTCACTGGGGACGTAAACTCCGCCATGGGTGGAGGCCCAAAAGCGAAAGGCCTGGTCTTTGTTGAAATTTGCTCGAGCTTCATTGAGAGCCATCTCCTCAGTGATATTATGAGCCTGATTAATATTCCAGGCCAGTAAAACGACGATGATAACCGTCCATACAATGCGCACCGCCCAAACGTAGCGCATAACTCGAAATGATTCGCTTTGCAAATGATCCAACTCCCTAGTATTAATTTTCGATCGTTGCCATAATTTTGATGGTTGCTTATTCATAGCACTCGCTCTCATTGATCTTCAGCGCTATCTCGCCAAAGGGGGGGATAAGCGGGTTCGTGACCTAACTCCTCGCACAACGCATTGACTTCTTCTTTCATCTCGATGATGCGTATCTCGCGATCGACCATGATCTTGTTGAACGTCTCGAGTTCTTGGGTTCTTTTGTGTAGATCCTGCTCTGCTCGTTTGCGTTCCGTGATATCGCGGATGATCCCTGTAAAAAAGCTTTGCTTCCCAATCTGATATTCCCCAATGGCAATGCTAATGGGGAATATCGAACCATCTCTGCGCAGCCCTTCTAACTCTACAGGGCCTTTGCCGATGACTTTAGCTTCGTTTTTATCAATGAACCGCTGTAGGGCTTTACTGTGCGCCTCTCTGAATTTCTCGGGCATGATGGATGTGATAGTTTCACCGATCACTTCCTCAACTTCATAGCCAAAGATGACCTCCGCAGCCGGGTTGAATGAATTGATCAGGCCAGCATGATCAATACCGATAACCCCATCGGGTATATTTTCCACCATAGTACGGATCTGAGCCTCTCTCTCACGCAATGTTTGCTCAGCGAGTTTTCTCTTGGTGATATCTCTGCCAACGGATTGATATTCGATTACATTTCCGCCATCGTCAAAAATAGCGCGATCCATCCACCGTTCCCAATGAACGGTGTCATCGGGAGTAATTTCACGATATTCATCCGTCCTGGTTGGGTTATCTATCGTCAGCTCAGACAGTTTCTGCTTGAATCTATCCTGATCCTGCTCAGAAAGCTCATCTAATATTCGGGTGCCAATGAGATCATCATACGATCTTCCTAAGTGCCGACAATAGCTTTGGCTGACAAAGGTTCGAGTAGTATCTGGAAGATGACGCACAATGAATTCGGTTTGATCCTCTACAATAGCCCGGTAACGGCTTTCACTCTTTTGTAGTGCATCTTCAGCCTTCTTCCGCTCAGTAATATCTCTACCTACATTTTGAACCGCAACTAATTTCCCATCTTGGTCGAAAATGCCTCTTCTAGTCCACTGATACCAGCGATTTTTCCTCTCTTCGCTGGCACTCTGGTATTCATAGGATGTATATGTTGGCTGCTCTGGGGTAAATTTACTGATGTTATGTTTAACTTTCTCCCCAGCCTTATCAGAAATTATATTGAAGACATTATTTCCGATAAGTTCACCTCGAGGTATGTTGAACAATTCACAATAGCGATCATTCACAAAAACTAATGTTCCATCTGGTTTCCAACGGCTAATGAATTCAGTCTGATCCTCGACAACAGTACGATATCGGGCTTCGCTCTCCAACAACTCAGCGGTGCGCTCCTCGACCAGTTCCGCTAAACGATCCCGATGGGCCTGCAGTTCGAGTTCGGCTTCTTTTTGTTTGGTGATATCTTGAATGTGCCCGATAAGTTGAACGATGTTTCCATCTTCATCGAAGTACATTTGATTGGTGCCCTCGATAATGCGGTAGCCCCCTTGGGGGTTGATTACCCGGTATTCAAATAGGCGTGGTTTTTTAGCGGCCAGCATTTCCTGGATCCCCTGCTGCACTTTTTCCCGGTCGTCAGGATGGAAAATTCCGAAGATGTTTTCAAGATTCCCATCGTACTCATCGGGAGTGAGACCGTAAAGCCGCAAAGCATTATCGACTCTACTGCAGTAACTCAGGCAAAACAGAAGCGTTGAGCAACAAAAAAGAG
>CAZLNX010000267.1:0-8600 GCA_964560795.1 uncultured Anaerolineales bacterium
CCGGCGTGGCTCCAGCGGTGTAGACCACCCGGACATCGTCCATCCCCCGGTGCTGTAGGGCTTGGGCCATGATGAGCATGTCGATCATACCTTCCACCACAACGACCATTTTGGTGTGCGGTTTGCAACGCCAGGCGCCCATGGGCTGCAGCAAGCGCCCCCAGGTCTGGTACTTCATCGGTGCTTTATTGCGCAAGTGGCGAACCTGGATGGTAACCGGGCTTGTCGGGGGTTCGGCATAGACGACGCCTTCCGCCCACAGCCACCAGCCATTGTCAGTAGCCAGGCTGCTTTCTTGCGCCATGCGGAAGGTTTTCTTGCGAACCTTGGGCCGCGGCTGGCCGTAACCCAGCCCGTACACCAACGAAGTGTTGGGCTGGACACCACGCTCAACGGTGAGATAATCCCAGGCCGGGGAACACATCAAGGCGCCCCGGGCAGCGGACATGGCTTCGGATAAGTATGGCACGGTAGGGTCTTTATCCTGCACCACCTGGGTGGTATACGTCCTCGGATCAGGCCGCCAATCCGCTCCCAGTTTGTAACTGAGTGACTTCAGGCTGCCCCCGCTGGCGCCGCAGCGCAGGCATTTCCAGTAGCCCTCTTGGAGGTGTACGCCGAAGTTGGGTTTCTTGGAACTGCCAGCTTGCTCAGCGTCAGGATGGAAGGGACACCACCAGGTAGCCCAACCCCGGCGGTGATCGACCTTGACCGGGGAGCCGAGTATCTCGATGAGCTCCCCTAAGATGTCGAGTGTTTCGGACATAGCAACACTCCTTTCTGCTGTCCACCCTGGGGGTAGCAGCAATTTTAAGTTGGATTGTATGGAATTGGGTTGGCGGGTAGCGGGGAAGTGTCCCGCATTTAGTCGAGTAGTCAAATAGTCTGTTAGTCTGATAGTCGGGAAGTCAGTGGCTTTGTTGCTAAACACTCGATTGCTGACGGTATAACCAAGTGACTATCAGACTATTCGACTATTTGACTGTCTGACTAATCATTTGCACTGCCGTTCCGAACATCTGCACCGCCGGGATCAGGGGATGAAGCGGAATGACAGATCCGATTTCGATCCCCAACCAGGCGAGCAGCCGGGCAGGTTCGCTGGCCGCGATCCCCAATAGAAAGAGTAAGTACGCCATGGTACGCATGATATAGCCTCCGTGTGTTTTGATTTGAGTGTAAGTTGACGCATTTCACCCCTGGAAGGCCCATGATCACACATCCGTGTAGCCCATTTTGGGAACCGCCCCCTTGGGTTGTATAAGGTAGTTGATACTTGTGTTTGTGGAATATTCAATGTCGCCAGCCCCCTTTCGTGTTCGTAGCCCCCGTTTTTCCTAAAGCTACTATCGAGTTTAGTGAATTTTGGTGATTATTGGTGCTTTGCCCTTGCACAGACAGAACTTTTGTGCTAGTATCTTGAATGTTCAATGAGCGCTGAAAAGCGCCACAAAATGCGACGGTGGCAGCCGTCGCTTTTTCTTTCCCGATCGCCACGCCAGAGGCAGGCCTGTGGCCAGGCGCGCACAGCGATGGGACACTTGCGTGTAGGGGGGAGTACATGGGATTACCTCCATCGATTGAATTGATTTGCTTTACGGGTTACCTGCGCCAAGCGACTCGGTCAAGGAAACCGAGTTGTCCTGGTTGGTGTCCAACATCCTGGCCAGGAAGCAGACAGCGTCTGGGCAAGGATCTGCTTTGCCACTGCTGGTTCCTCCTGCACCACAGGCAGCCAGGATGGTCACCAATAGGGCGACCAGGACCAATAGGGGGAAGATCTTTCGGGTGTTCATAGTTTTTCTCCTTTCGACGAATGATAGAAATGAACGGGGAATCAAAAACGGGCGCAGCCTGGGATAAACCCAAACTGCGCCCGTTTTTCTTCTGCAAGATTTCCCTGCCCAGTTCTACATCACTGGGCAGGAATTAACCGCAGGGAAATATTCAGTTGTTGGAAGAATGGATCATGCCGGCCAGGGGATTGGCTTGTGGCACGGCACATTATGAAAAACGAAAAGCCCCCAAGGCAAGAAGAAGCCTTGGGGGAACGATAGTTACGTTTTGTTTTGGCTGTGAAAAAAAGGATTTGGTCCAGAGTGGAACTCAAGCAGCGATCGGCAAAGCTATTTCCTCCCCTTCCTGTCTGGCGATCTCAATGACGGCACTGGCATCCGGCAAGCCGTCTTGCCACTGGCGTTCACCCACGGGGATAGGTTCAATGCGGCTATCTGATCTGACTCGTAACTCCCACAAAAGGTCGACCAATTTTTTATTATAAGGTTCATCGAACTCTGGCGCAATCACCAGGATGTCAATATCGCTGTCAGGATGGGCTTCTCCACGAGCATGGGAACCGAAGAGAATCGCCCGGCTGACATGAATACCAGCATGATGAACGGTATCCAAATAGCTCTTTATCGTTTTTACAATCGTGGCTTCAACCATTTCTTCGAAATGTTACAGATCAGAATACTCGTCTACAATTTCCTTCAACTCCGCGATATGTGCGTTGGTTCGCTTTCCTAACGAATAATCCTGAAGTGTGTTGTTGTGGCGGCGTTTTCTCAGCCAGCACTCGCACTGGTAGCCATCGCCGGCCAATGCGTGACACCGCCAACCACTTTCTTCAGCTATGTGCATATCAAGCTCATGGCTGCACACGCAACATATCGTATCAAGGTTGCTTTGGGGAGCGTTCATATCTCGATCCCACCCTGAGTTATCGCATCGAGCAAAGAAGGGCGATACATCTCTGGGTCAACCAGGTCAATCTTGAATTCTGTACTCAATGCTGTCACAGCGGCCACGGCGGCAAAGAACCGCTCTTTAGGAATCCCCCAAACCGCCAGATCGATATCGGTCCAAGGCGTGAACCAGGAACGCTGCAAGAGAGATCCGAACAGGAGTACTTTTGTTGCGCCGAAATCATCACGTAATAACTCTGCTGCAGTATGAGCAAGCCGCTGAGCACTTTCCCAACGTGCGTCTAACTGTGCGTCAACATCCCATTTTCGTTGAGTAATGACATCAGCTGGGTGATATGTTTTCCATTCTTCGGGAGTCAAATCCAGCGCTGTTTTCGCCATATGCTTTCTCTATCCTTGTTTTCGCCAGAAATTCAATCAGCAATCCCTTGGAAAAACGATCTTATAACGCTACTCCATCTCGTTCTATCGCTTGCTGCAAGGATTCTCTGGCTGTATCGATGTCAATGAGAACTACGGGGTGGGTAGCAATGATGTCTTCTGCCAGCTCCCATGCTTTCCAGTATGACCCGGGGTCTAACCCTTCAACAGCCAGATCGACGTCCGAACCGGGTACATACCAGGCACGATGAGCAAGAGAACCAAATAACACCACTCTGCGAATAGCATATTGCTTCTTCAGCTCAACAACCGCTTGCTTGATTCGTGCCAACAATTGTTCACGTTCCTGCGCTTCGTCAGGCGTGATGGCAGGCAAACCAGGCCGGCGTCTGGCAGACTCGATATAGCGCCCCCACTCTTCACGAGGTAATTCAAAAGCCGTTGGCATAAAATCAGCATTCCTTGCCCAAAGTTAAACATCTGGTTCTCACATATTTATTTTAGCACAGGGGAGATTCCAGCCAGAGAGGAACTTTGTTAGAGATGGGTGGGTTTCACTTGGCAGTTGGAATCGTGGAAAATCCCGTCTGGATAGATAATTCGCCAAACAAGCACAAAAACCTAGCTTGCGCCAGGCTTTTTCAGGGGGAAAAATATAGATTATCAAAAATATAGAGTGGTTAAATTATACGCGCTCTCCCTCCCCTGTCAAGCCCAATGAAGGCCTGTTTTCAAAATCAGCGCTTACTGAGACGGCGAAGAAAGCCCCGACCTGTGGTCGGGGATGAATTCACCAGAACATATGTGCTATAATAGGTTTATGCTGGTGAGGAAAGCATACAAGTATCGGCTCTATCCCAACAACGAACAACGACGAGCACTAGCGGTGCAGTTTGGTCATGCACGCTTTGTGTACAACCATTTTCTGCAAGTGCGTCGAGATCACTACCAGACAACCAGAGCGGGGTTGTCATATCAAAGCACAACTGGTCTGCTGACTGAACTGAAGCGGTGCCCGGATTATGAATGGCTGAGGGGCGCAGATAGCCAGGTTTTGCAGCAATCACTCAAAGACCTGGATCGAGCCTTCCGTAACTTCTTTGAAGGTCGCGCTGGATATCCCCACTTCAAAAGCCGCAGGGCAAAACAAGCTATTCGATATCCCCAGCGAGTGAAGATAAATCTTGAGACGAAGCGCACCTATCTGCCCAAGGTGGGTTGGGTCAAGACCGTGTTCCACCGTCCCCTGGAAGGGAAGCTCAAAAACGTGACCGTGTCGAGAACCAAGAGCGGTCGCTATTATGCTTCCTTCCAGGTAGAAGTGGATATCCCAGAGCCAGTAAGCCGTGGAGAGATGGTTGGGATCGATCTGGGATTGAAGCACTATGCGGTGTTGTCCGACGGACGCAAGATCGCCAACCCTCGCAATCTGATCCAGGCAGAACGCCGGTTGCGGCGATTGCAGCGGCAACTATCCCGCAAGCAGAAGGGCAGCCAGGGATGGGAGAAGCAACGTCTGAAGGTGGCTCGCCAGCATGAGAGGGTGGCCAACCGCAGGGCAGATTTCCAGCACAAGTTGAGCCGCTCATTGGTAGATGAGTACGGCTACCTGGCCATAGAAGATCTGTACATCAAAGGTATGGTCAAGAACCACAGTCTAGCCAAACACATCTCAGATGCAGGGTGGGGGCAGTTCGTGCGCATGCTGGCATACAAAGGGGCGTGGTATGGCTGCCAGGTGAAGAGCAGTGATCGTTGGTATCCATCCAGCAAGATTTGTTCAATATGCGGGGCAGAGATGGAGGCGATGCCTTTGCAGGTGAGAGAGTGGCAATGCCCGATATGCGGTGCGTACCACGATCGAGACCAGAATGCGGCCATTATTACATTGCTTCACACTACCGTAGGGACTACGGGAAGTCACGCCGGTGGAGTCCACATAAGACCTGATCTGATCAGGCAGGGACTGTGAAACCGGAAACTCCGGCCTGTGGCCGGGGTGGTTCACTCCTTCACACCGCATGAACTTGGGGAAACCTTGAATATCTCTAGGCTGCATGATGGAGTATGGGTCAGCCTCCCTCGCCTAGCAACCCTATCTTCGAACTATATAAGCGCATCAAGAGGCATCGCAGTGACAGAGGTAGTCCCTAGAACCACCCAAGTTAACACAATGGTAAAGGGTGGGGAACGGGTTGAAAATCTGCTGTTTTCGTATATCTCTTATGGCCCAATGCGAATCCAAACCTGGAGTAGCATGCTTTAGGGGACACTTCACAGATACCCCTCCATAGAAACCGCTACAATCAGCAAATACGAGCTCACCAAACACAACGCTGGTGTAATCGCGATATGCAGTCCCTCGAACTGGGTAGAAACCGAGCCCATACCCTACACAAATGGGAAACAGCGACACGTATTCCAGTTGCTGTTCATTCCACCCAACACGCTAACCGATACAAATACACCGAACGACCATGAGTGAAAGCTACCAAAAGAAGAAAGAACGCTGGTTGAGGGCCAAGAAATTACTTCCCGAAAACTTGCGCCAGCGCGTTGCTCTGCGAAATATCATGGCAGTAACCAAACTCCTGCCAGAGCAGCAGCAAGCGCTGGCTGAAGCGTTAGATATTGGGTTGAAGCGCATCCCCACGGCTTTGCGTTACCTGGAAACATACCCCGCAGCATCAGCTCAAGACTTGCTTCGAGCTTCCTTGGGGAACACGCCACGCTCTGCGGCCCTACGGCCAGGTGCTAGGGGAGCAGGGGAGACGAGGACCAACACATCGTCACCCCATCACCCAAGCCTCCCTGCCCCCACGCATCCCGAGTCGCTGGCCGAACTGATCTCTTTACTCAAAGACTGTTACCCCGATATGAACCAGCATTCCGCAGAAGCACTGGCTGAGTCGCAGGCTCTTAGTGATGTTCTCGACGTATTGGTGGTTTACCAGCAGGTTTTTGATTCGCCGCATTTCAACACCGATTTCGTCGTTGTGCTCTTTCATAAACTACTTGAACGAACATGGGAACGGCTAAACCGGCGCATTGCCAAGAACCCAGCTTACCAGCAAGCCCTTCGGCTTAGCTCAGGACAAGCACTACGGCAAGCTGGTGTTGATACTTCAGTAAACCAGGGATTAGTAGACCAGTAGACCGGTAAATCAGGGATCAGGTGACTGGTTTCCTGATCCCTGACCTTCATCTGAAAACAACACACACCCTGAACAAGCTCGACTTTCAATTCGCAGGAGACATGTATTATGAACAACCTTCTCGACCGACTTCGTAAATCCGGACTGAACATCATGGTCCTGGTGATCTCCATCGTCATCTTCGTGGTGACCTTTATGGCACTGAACGGACTGGCCCAAGCCCAGAAACCACCCACTGTGCAAGTTCTAGCCGCGACCCGCAACCTGGACATCGGGGAAATCATCCAGCCAGCCGACATCACCGAAAAGACGGTTTACGAGGACGAAAATACAGCCTTATTCATTCCCGTCGATCAGGCAGGGGACGTCGTTGGCGGTATCGTGGCGCTGCCTGTCTCCGCCGGTCACCCATTTTTCAAATCGGCAATCCTGGCTCCTGCCAGCGAGGGCACGAGGTTTTCGGCGGTCTTGAACCAATACCCGGACTATAGCCTTTTTCCGCTGCCCTTGGACGCCATGAATGTCTTATCGCCAGACATCGAACTTTTCTTGCCCGGCGACCTGGTCGGGCTGACAGTCGTGATCGCAGACCGCCCGCAAGTCATCGAAACCAAGGCAGCCCCGGAGCAATTATTTGAAATCACCCCCACGCTTTCCGAAGAAGCCCTGCAGGCCACACTTACCGCCTATGAAAGCGCGCAGAACAAAACACCCGAGGAAGAGAGCCTGGAAAGAACCTACCCCCCACTGGCAAAGGATCTCTTTCCCGCCGGAGTGCGGGTGATCGCTGTGCAGGGAGCCGCATCGGAAGTATCTTCCGAGGATGGCGATTCCGCCGTTCAGACCAGCCTGGTCGATCCAACCCGGACGCAGATGTTGATCCTGTTGGTGCCCAACCAGAGCCGGGAAGAATTAGCCTTGTCTATGCAGCAAGGCGACCAATTGATCGTGTCGCTGTTAGCGCGAGGCGAAGACATCACCACCCCAGGCTTCACCTATTGGGATTTCGAGGAATTGTTCAAGTCAGACCGAGCTGAAGCGCTGGGTACCCCTGGTGAGGGCACCGCGACACTTGCTCCTACGCCACTGGTTACCACCCCCACACCAGAAATGACCCCGGCATCAGAACTGTCTCCTACGGCAACCAGCAGTCCTTAAAGGAGGGATATTCCCATGCAATTGCTATTACTCGGGGCGGGATCAACAACCTCCCGCCTGAACCTGCTGTTAGCTGAACAGGGGCACCGCATCGCTGCCCAACTGGCAGCCTTTACCCCCCAACACCTGGACCTGTTCGACTTCCAGGGCGTTGTGGCGATCGCGCCAGAGGCTTCGGTTTCAACCGATAGCCTGCTACAAGCCGCCGGGCGTGGCAAAATGATCTTCGTCATCGCCGGGGAAGGCGACGGCCTGGCTGCATGGGCTGGCGCGACGGGCGTCCCAACCTTTGCCTATCCCCCATCCGAGTTGGATACCAACAAGCTCTTCGAAGAAATCCGCCGCGCCGAAACCGGCAGCCGGGCTGCTGACGAGCAGTATCGTCGTGCGGTAGTGGGCAGCGATATCGCCGCCCGTATCCAGTCCGGTATGAACGTGCGCAAGATCGCTGTCACCTCCCCAAAGGGCGGCACTGGTAAAACTACCATCGCCGTCAACCTGGCAACGGCCTTCGCCCTAAGCGGGATCACCACCTATCTGGTAGATGCAGACGGGAATGCCGGGTCACTCCAATATCACTTGCGTTTGCGGAAGGTCAAAACCACTATGATGGGGCTGCTGCGCCGGGAGCTGGCGCGGCGCGATGCCACCACGATGGACGCCATTGCTTCAGGGGCGACCTTCTTGGAAGCCTTCACCACCATGGAAGACCTACCCACCTTGAAAGTGCTGCCCGGTCTGATCACCGACGAACTGGGCGACAAAGCCTTACAGGATGAAGAGAAAGTCACCGAAGTGCTCAAGGGCCTGTATGATGCCAGCGTGGCCTCCGGCGGGGTGATCGTGGTGGATGTGGGCATCAACCCGGCCCACGTGGTACACCGGGCAGCCTTGCAGCTCTCCGAAGGCATTGCCATCATCATCAAACCCGAGATCCCCGACCTGGCTGAGACCCGCCGCTGGATCGCCCGCATGATCCGCTCGATGGGTGATGTGGTGGGCAGGGAAGCAGCCCACGAGTTCATCGGCAGCCGGGTCAAGCTGTGCTACAACCAGGTGGTGGGCAGCGGCTTCAAGACCGCTCACAAGATGCTCCAGGAAGCCTTACGAGAAGAAGCCATTCACATTGACATGACCCCCAACGGCATCATCCCAATGGTGGACGCGCACATGGCCGTGCATTCCGTCAACAGCGACC
>CAZLNX010000268.1:0-8576 GCA_964560795.1 uncultured Anaerolineales bacterium
TTTCTTCAGGGTGCATCCAATTTGCTACATCTCTAATGATAGCGTACACGGGTGCGGCGAGAAGTATATTTAGAAATAGACTTGGTAAAGTTATCAGTTGAAATGTATCCAGCAGGGGCAGTGCAGTACCGCCAATGGAAACCATTAATGCAGATAAGGCATGACTGAACAGCGTTCCGATCAGGGTAACTACGAACATTGCCAATATCGGTAACTGCCATATTCGTTGACGGATGATAAGCGCCAAGGCAGTAATGCCCACGTAGCTGATTAGTGGGATGGCAAAGTGCATTGCCGATACCCATCCTATCATCAGCCCACCTACAATACTCCATTGCCAGGCAGTCTTTACATTCTCTTGCAGAGCCCACGCAATGATCACTAAGAGTACGATGTCAGCGTACCCATAAAGCAGCGGAACGCGGCTGACAATTGATGTCTGTAAGATCACCAACAGAGTAAAAATAGGAATTGCAACGAGTGTAGGTAGCATTTCAATATCAAGCTTATCACACAATTATTAAGGATTTATTGTGATACGCTGTTGATAAAATATTTGACTAAGGAGCGCTGGGTGTGGGGACGAGTGGGGAAATATCAATCGGTTGGAAGTTTGTAATTACAAGTACGATTTCCAGGTTGGTAAAATCTACCACGGGCTGCATCGATGCGCTTTGAAAGAGGTCATAATCCTGGCTGCGGACTCCAGTTACCTGACCAATGAGAATATTGGGTGGATAGTTGCCACCCAACCCGGAAGTCAACACCAAGTCACCAGGGCCCACAGTGATATCTTGGGGAATCATGTCCAGCCCAATATCAGCTGTGATGGAGCCGGAGATGATTGCCTCTGCACGGGTCGGCTCAAGGCGCACATTGACTGTCACCGAAGGGTCAGTGATCAACTGGACCAAGGCGGCTGAAGCGGTTACCTGAGAGATGCGCCCAACCAATCCTTGCTGTGTCACGACGGGCATGCCGCGTCGCAGACCATCATCGGAGCCACGGTTGATGTGTATATATTTCAAAAATGGGCTGGGGTCACGGCCGATCACGCTGGCACCGACATATTGATATTCGGGGTAAGCACGAGCGAAATCTAATAACGCCGAGAGAATACGGTACTCGCCTAGCTGCTGCTGAAGTTCGATGATCTGAGTCCGCAAGTGAGCGAGTTCTGCCTCGAGAGCGGCATTTTCCTGGGTCAGGACGGCAACATCTCGCGGGCCTGTCGCGTATACCTGAATGGCTTGCACGCGCCCGGAAATCCAGGTTTGCAGCGCGATCACTGGAGAGAGTGCCACCCTTGAAAGTGGGGTGAGGTATCCACCCAACGCAAGTACCACGAAACCAATCGCGACCAGCGATAAGGTGATGCTGCCCCACGGTGTTGACGATCTGGAGTTCATATAGCTACTGATATCCGACGGTTAAATGCTGACTAAAATCAAAAAAGATAATTGCTAGGTAGTGTTGACATTTCAGACATTTTCTTGAGAAACGAGTGTTATTCGAAGATAGCTTGTTCAAGAGAGAAATCCCCAAATGTCAACACGGCCTAGGCCAGCGATCAACCCCTATCCGTGCGGCCTAATCCTATGAAAAGAGATTTCCAGGTGTCTAAATTCTCAAGGGCGATACCTGCGCCGCGAGCAACGCAGCTCATAGGGTCTTCTGCAACCCATGCCCGGATATTAAGCTCATTGGTCAAGCGTTCGTCCAATCCTTGGAGCAAACTGCCTCCACCAGCCATACAAATGCCCATGTCCATCAGGTCAGCAACGATTTCGGGCGGGGCTTCATCCAGGGCGTCTTTGATGGTATCAATGATAATTTGCACAGAACTGGCCATAGCCTCGCGTAATTCGACAGACGATACCTCGATGGCTTCTGGTAAACCGCTGAGAAGATTTCGTCCGCGCAAGCGGATCGTTTTCTCTTGCGGCAGGTGATAAGCGGACCCAATAGCCATCTTGGCATGTTCGGCCATGCGCTGACCGATGAGCAGGTTGTACTTGTTGCGTACGTATTGGATGATATCTTCGTCTAATTCGTCTCCGGCAACGCGTAGGGAGCGAGAAACGACGACACCCTTCATCGAAAGGATAGCTACATCCGACGTGCCACCTCCGATATCCACGACCATGCTGCCTTGAATATCGCTAATCGGAAGACCAGCACCGAGCCCCGCGGCGACGGGCTCTTCGATCAAGAAAACTTCGCGCGCACCAGCCGACATCGCAGCATCAAAGACAGCGCGCTTTTCCACTTTTGTCACACCCGCGGGAATACCAATCACCACGCGCGGGCGGGGGACCGGAACGATACTCTGTTGGTGAACCTTGC
Organism: uncultured Anaerolineales bacterium; assembly: GCA_964560795.1. Taxonomy (GTDB): domain Bacteria; phylum Chloroflexota; class Anaerolineae; order Anaerolineales; family UBA11858; genus NIOZ-UU35. Next base: position 2,347 of record CAZLNX010000268.1, read on the forward strand.
CGATAAAATATTCCAGCATAGCCTGGGTAATCTCAAATTCTGAAATTACACCATCGCGCACTGGTCGTACAGTGAGAACATGAGCCGGTGTACGGCCCACCATAGCTTTCGCCTCTGCGCCGATGGCCAGAGGAACACGAGTTCGTTTTTCTATTGCGACCCACGAAGGTTCGCTGATGACAATGCCTTTCCCGCTCACATTGACCATGGTATTTGCGGTACCCAGGTCGATGCCAATATCTAATGAGAAAAAGCCTAGTAGCCAATTGAGTGGGTTAAATGCCAACTGGGGCTCCTTATTTTCAAGGTTTTGCGATGTATTTCACTTTTGGAAAATACAGGAGGATTATACCAAGGTTTATCAATTTAACACTAACCCTAAATGAGAACTTGGATAACGAGATTGCATGCGCATAGCCAACCAGGATATGCATAATCCTGCCCAAGTTCCTAAACTCATATTTGACTGTGCATGACCCCTCATGTACACTGAGATAGGAGAAAGCATAATCTCATGTTGCATCGTCAAAACTTGAGTGTCGCTGCCTTAGCAGCTGCAACGTTGCTCTTCGAGAGCACCCTTACCAGGCTACTGGCTGTAGCCCAGTACTACCATTTTGCCTTTTTGGTGGTTAGCCTGGCGCTGCTGGGTTTTGGGGCTAGCGGCACACTATTGAGTGTATTTCCCCGGATACGTAGAATTCCTATTGAGCAATTATTGCATTGGGCTGGCATCAGCCTTGCTGTCGGTGTAGGTATAGCGTATGCAGGTGTCAATTGGTTGCCTTTCGATTCCTATAGTATCGCCTGGGAGCGACGGCAAATTATCTTCTTCTTACTTTATTATCTGGCACTGACAATTCCCTTTCTGATCAGCGGGTTGGGCATTGGCAGCGCATTAGCTCTCAAAGGTGGAAAATCTCACATCATTTACGCCTCGAATCTGATTGGCTCCGCGCTGGGAGCGCTGCTTGCCCCCTTAGTGCTAACTTTGGCGGGTGTGCCTGGCGCGGTTTTGCTGAGTGCCTTGATCGCCCTTTTTTCTGCAGCCATTATTTTGGGAAAAGTAGAGCCCCGGAGATTTACAAGGAGTCGAGGGGGTTTGATCTTGCTAATGAGCGTGGGCCTGCTTTCTTTTGGATGGTTGGTCGCTGCGAATTTGAGTCTTTTCTCGCCTTTGGGGATGGAAATCTCACCTTATAAGGGCTTATCCTACGCTCATCAGTATCCCGGCTCTCGACAAATCTATGGACGCTGGAATGACATTTCTCGAGTTGATGTGATCGAAAATGCCGGTACGCGGCGCCTCCCTGGACTGAGCTATCAATATCTTGAAAACCCTCCGCCGCAGTTAGGTCTTTCCATCGACGCGGACGCCCTGCAGCCCATTACACTGACCACGCCAGAAGCCTTCAAAGCCGCTGCCTGGATGCCTGAAGCTTTAGCTTTCTCCCTAAAGCCGCGTGCAAAAGCTCTGGTCGTTGAGCCCGTGGGTGGGTTAGGGTTGCTCCAAGCTCTGGCAGGCGGGGCATCCCCAGTAACTGTCTTGATCGAAGATTCATCAGTCCGCCAGGCAGTTGCTAAAACTGCATTTGAATATGATATCTACTCCCACGCCGATGTGCAGGTAATTTCCGAACCAGCCCGAGTTTTCTTGCACCGAGATCAAGAAACATTTGATATCCTTTATTTGCCTCTGACTGACGCCTACCGGCCCGTCACCAGCGGAGCTTACAGCCTGGGTGAGGATTACCTGCTTACGAGAGATGCTGTCGAAGATGCCCTTGATTGCCTTTCAGCTGACGGAATACTGGTAGTCACCCGTTGGTTGCAAAGCCCGCCCAGTGAGAGCCTGCGAATTGTTGCGACTCTTATTGAATCTTTAGAGTCGCAGAGCGAAATTTCTCCCCCAGAGGCGCTGCTTGTTTATCGAAGCATCCAAACTATGACCATGCTGATAAAACCTGGTGGTTGGACAACCGAAGAATTGATCAAAGCTAACGATTTCTTCGAAAGCCGGCGCTTCGATTGGGTTTGGGGTCCTGGAATTCAGGCTGATCAGGTCAACAAATTCAATCAATTACCAAAGCCTGTCTATCACGAGGGGATTAGAGATTTACTGATGTCGCCCCAGCGAGAGATCATTTATACGAACTATCCGTACAACATCCGACCACCGGTTGATAATCGACCCTTCTTCTTCCATTTTTTCACCTGGAGTCAAACCCCCGAAGTGTTAAACACGTTGGGAATGACCTGGCAGCCTTTTGGGGGTAGCGGTTATCTTGTGCTCATCGCTTTGTTGGTGTTAGTGATCATATTGAGTGGGGTTTTGATATTGTTGCCACTGGTTTTGGGGGGTAAAAGGTCTAGCTCCAATCGACACGGATCAGTGAAAACAAGCAGTGTATTCGTTTATTTCGCGCTTCTTGGAATAGCCTTCCTTTTCGTTGAAATCCCCCTCATTCAACAATGGATTCTGTTGCTGGGTCAGCCGATTTATGCCTTTACAGTAGTCGTTGGGGTTTTGCTTTTGATGTCAGGATTTGGGAGTGCTATGGCGGGTACAACGTGGCTGCCAAAACGACCGGCATTTGGACTATTAGTACTCCTGGCGCTGATTTTGCCCCTGACGATGCCACATCTTATCGATTTAACCTTGGGTTGGCCGCTCTGGGCTCGCTTGGGAGCAGCCCTGGTCAGCTTGGCTCCCCTGGGAATTTTGATGGGTTTACCATTCCCGTTGGGATTAGCTTGGCTTGAGAGTGAATTCCCCGATCTGACTCCCTGGGCCTGGGCAATCAACGGCTGTGCGTCAGTCGTTGCTTCAGTGCTGGCAGCAATCTTAACCTTGAGTTTAGGCTTCACCTTCGTAATGTTACTCGGCGCGGGTGCTTATTTTGGAGCGTTGATAACGTTTCAACGTTGGAACGTGTAACATTCAACCTTTTAGTGTTCCCCTGTCAGCGGTACGAAGCGCACCGCACCCAAGTTATACGCCTCGACCTGGTTCCCAACTCGTTCAAACAACCACAAAGTTTGTACTGCGCCCACCGGTCCGATGGGGATCACCAGCTTGCCACCCTCTTTGAGTTGATTTACCAAAGGTTGGGGCAAATGGTCGGGTGCCGCGGTGACGATGATGGCATCATACGGTGCATATTCTTCCCAGCCAAAGTAGCCATCGGTGTTGAGTGTTTGGACATTGGTATAGCCCAGATCTATCAGCCGCTCGGTTGCCTGGGAAGATAGTTCTGGAATGATTTCCACCGTGTAGACTTCAATGTCCATCTCGGCTAATACGGCGGCTTGGTAGCCACTCCCGGTGCCGATCTCCAGGACGTGGTCACCGGCCTGAACCTCTAGCATTTCTGTCATCAGCGCGACGATATACGGTTGGGAGATAGTTTGTCCGTAGTCAATGGGTAGGGGGTGATCAGCATACGCCTGGTCCAGATAACGGTCAAGGACGAAGGCGTGGCGTGGAGTTTGACGCATGGCATCCAAGACTGCAGGATCGCTGACTCCGCGGCGTTCAATTTGGTCATCGATCATTCGCTGGCGTTCTTCGACGAATGTATCTTGAGTTGCAGTAGGAAGGATTTGTTCTTGTTCGGTCGCGGCTGGTTGTGGAACTTCACTGGGTTTTGGAGAAGGCTCGGGCGTTTCTTTCGTTGTACAAGCTGAGAGGGCAGCACTAAATACCAAAATGATGATCACGCCAAGCCCCAGATTAACGAGTTTGCCTTTCATGAGAAATCTCCTCAGTTGTTATCCTCAATCCTAGCGAATCGAGGCAGGCTTGTCAATCAACGTGTATCGGTTATAATTCGCGCCACAAATTGATAGGGAAAGCCAGCGCACGGCCCTGCGCAGCTCATTGTGCTGTGAAGGGTGACGAGGAAGAGGGTTCCCCATTGCGAGATGGGGCTAACAACCTTTCCATCCCCTAATTCGGGGACGGATGGATTGGAAAATCGAGAGATCAGCGGAAGCCCTCCGGGAGCGCCACAACCCGTATTCTTTCCCTCCATTTCTAAACTCTATGGAAAAAACCTTGGGTAACCAGGGCAACAGAGACATAGAGAGTGGCTATCTTCAGTAAATAGTTACCAGTAAACAGTGAACAGTGCTTAGCTACTGATTACTGTCCACTGTTTACTGAACACTGAATCGGAGGGTCCCTATGTGTGGAATTGTTGGATATATTGGGCCGCAGGATGCTACACCATTTATCCTGAATGGTCTTAAACGCCTCGAGTACCGCGGTTATGACTCCGCGGGCCTGGCAGTTTTGCAAGATGATGAGATTAAAGTCAGGCGTGATGCTGGAAAGCTGGCGAGGTTGGAAGCCCTTGTTGCTGGAGACCCCGTTCAGGGCAAGATAGGCATCGGCCATACTCGTTGGGCAACGCATGGTGAGCCAAACGCTCGCAATGCCCACCCTCATATGGGTATGACCGGTGATGTAGTGTTAGTGCACAATGGCATCGTTGAGAATTTCCTGGAATTGCGCGAGGAGTTGGAAAGCGAAGGTGTCAAGTTCAAATCAGAGACCGACACCGAAGTGATTGTCCACCTGGTGGAGCGCTATCTCTCATCAGAGTATGGTCTGGCGGAAGCGGCGCGTAAGGCATTGAGCCATTTGCGCGGTGCCCATGGTATTGTTGTGATGTCCCGCATCGAACCAGACAAGATCGTGGCGGCTCGCATTGGCAATGCCGGTGGAGTCGTAATAGGCCTGGGTGAGGGAGAAACCTATGTGGCCTCAGATTTACCTGCCATTTTAGAACATACTCGCCAAATGGTTTTCCTGGAATCGCATCAGATGGCTACAGTGACTCGCCAGGGGGTGCAAGTTTGTTCATTGAGTGGCGATCCGATTGAATTTGAGATAAATAATGTCCCCTGGGATCCGGTCTCTGCGGAGAAAGGCGAGTATCGCCATTTCATGCACAAGGAGATCCATGAACAGGTGCGCTCCTTGACCGATACGATTGCAGGACGCGTGGACTTCGAGGCTGGCCGCATCCGTTTGCCGGACCTCAACCTGACCCCTGAGTTGGCGCGCGGAATCAATAAAATATTTGTCACTGCCTGTGGAACGGCTGCCTACGCAGGGATGGTGGGAAAGGTACTCATCGAGCGCATTGCCCGTGTTCCTGTGGAAGTTGAGATCGGTTCGGAGTTTCGCTACAGTGATCCAATTGTGGGCGAGAACGACATTGTGCTGTCGATCAGCCAATCTGGTGAGACGGCCGATACTCTCGCAGCTATGGAAGAAGGCCGCTCGAAGGGCGCAAAGCTGTGGTCCATCGTCAACGCCATTGGCTCGCAGGCTATGCGAGTTGCTGACGGTTTCATCTCTATGCAAACTGGACCCGAGATCGGTGTGGCTTCTACCAAAGCGTATACCGCTCCTTTGGTCGATCTGTATATGCTGGCCATCTTGTTGGCAGATTTGCGTGGAACGATCGATGACGCCACGCGACGTCAGCTTGTTGCCGATCTGCGCCTGGTGCCAGACCTGGCGGGGCAGTGCCTTGACCGTGAAGCCCAGGTAGAAAAGGTTGCTCAATCGTTAGTGGATGTCAAACACGCCCTCTACTTGGGGCGCGGCGTCAACATGCCAACCGCCTACGAGGGCGCACTGAAGCTCAAGGAAATCTCTTATATCCACGCCGAGGGATATCCCGCCGGTGAAATGAAACATGGCCCCATCGCATTGATCGACACCGAGATGCCGGTGGTGGTCATCGCTCCGCGCGATCCCTGGTACGAGAAGATGTTCAGCCAAATTGAGCAGGCCAAAGCTCGCGGCGGGCGCGTGATCGCTGTGGCAACTGATGGTGACGAGTTAATTCCACCTGTGGCGGATGAAGTAATTTGGGTGCCTGAAACCCCCTGGATGCTTAGCCCGGTGACAACCGTAATTCCATTACAGATTTTAGCCTATCACATCGCCGCTTTGCGAGGACTAGATGTCGATCAGCCTAGAAACTTAGCTAAATCTGTGACTGTTGAGTAAAACAAGAGAAACTCGGTTTTTCCGAAAAACCGAGTTTCTGGTTATATGTCTACTAGTTACTGACACACCCATATTGGATGGCGGAATTCGCATAAGATGTGTTCCGCTGTGCTGCCCAAGGTCAAATGCCTTATAGGGTGAAAACTAAACTGGACTTTGTCCATTTGGGACCTTTCAAGGTGAGTAACATACGGCTTCAAAC
>CAZLNX010000269.1:0-8538 GCA_964560795.1 uncultured Anaerolineales bacterium
CGATTAGTTCAGCCGTCTCAAAATGGGAAGTTATTTTTGCACGCCTCCATAGAAGTGGCAGCGCATATCCCCCTGATTGTAATGACCGGCCTCGATGATCAAGAAGTCGCTGTTCAGGCATTGCAGTTGGGCGCGCAGGATTTTCTCACCAAGGGCATGTTTGACGATGTGTTGTTGGGGCGCTCGATTCAATATGCTTTCGAGCGACATAGCTTGCATATGCAGAATAAACGCTATGCTCTCGAATTACAGCGCAGCGAAGCTCGTCTGAGTAGCATTTTCAGCAATGTGGCTATTGGTATGTACCGCACCTCGCCAGAAGGCGAGATTCTATTTGCGAATCGTGCTTTGGTTTCCATGATGGGCTTCTCGACATTTAGCGAATTAGCGCAACGCAATTTAGAGATGAGCGGATACGCGGATCTAGAAGCTCGAAAAACGTTCAAAGAAATTTTGGAAACAAAAGGATACGTAATTGGGCTTGAGTCTGTTTGGGAGAAAGCTGATGGCTCGTTAATTGTCGTGCGCGAGAGCGCCAAGGCAATCCATGACGCCAATGGTGATATTTGTTATTACGAGGGCACTGCAGAGGATATATCTTCCCAGGTTGAGGCGGAGAAACAGCTCAGGATGCTGTCAGCAGCTCTGGATGCAGCCGCGAATGCCATCATGATCACAGATCGAACTGGAATAATAATTTGGGTCAATCCGGCATTTGAAGATCTGACTGGATTTTCATCTGTTGAGGTGGTTGGGAATAGCCCCAAGATTCAGAATGCAGAGGTTCAAGACGATGATTTTTACAAGGAACTTTGGGGAACAATTCTAGCAGGTATGGTTTGGCAAGGGGAGATGATAAACCGGCGTAAAGATGGTAGTGCTTATACAGAACACCAAACCATTGCGCCTTTGACAGATGTCCATGGCGAGATAACGCATTTTATTTCGATCAAACAAGATGTTACAGCCAGAAAGCACTCCGAGGAGAAACTCCAGCGTCAGGTAGATGAATTGGCAATTCTGAATGCGGTTGCCTCGGCAGGCGTGATAGAAACCGACGAGGACCAACTGATTGAGACGATCACCGAAATAATTAGTAAAACCATATACCCCGACCATTTTGGGGTAATGATGCTGGATGAAATTGGATCAACACTGAAAGTGCACTCGTCGTATCGTGGTTTGCCTGAAGGGTTTCAAGGTCTGGAATTCTCAGTCGAAGAAGGGGTGTGCGGAGCTGTCGTTCGCACTGCAAAGTCAAAACGTATTGCCGAGGTAACGAAAATACCTGAATTTATCTCCACAACTCCAGGAATTCGTTCTGAGTTGTGTGTCCCTCTCCTGGCAGGAGAGCGAGTTATTGGGGTTATCAACGCCGAAAGTACGCAATTTGATGCTTTTGGAACGGAAGACGAACGCCTGTTGACCACCGTTGCCGGGCAGCTTGCTACAGCCATCGAGCAGATTCGCCATCAAAAAGCTGAAACGGAACAGCGCATCCGGGCAGAAACCTTGAGTGATACAGCCCTGACCCTCAACAGCAGCCTGGAATTCGAACAAATTTTGGATCAAATTCTGCTCAATATCGAACGCGTTGTCCCGTACGAAACAGCCAGTCTGATGCTCAATGAGAACGGCCATACGCGCATTATCCGCCAACGAGGTTTTGAAAAACTCCAGTCAGCAGATGATGTCATTGGATTTACATTCCAACTGGATGAGAATGAAAAGCTCCAGGTTATGATGGAAACCGGTCAACCAGTTGTGATCCCTGATGTTACTCAAAGTGAGTTGTGGAATCAATACGCTCATACGACCTGGATAAAATCCTACCTGGGGGTGCCAATCCGCACGGATAATAAAATCTTTGGATTTCTGAACCTCGATCACAGCCAGGCGGGATTTTTCAATGATGGCCATGCCAAGGCTTTACGTGCTCTGGCAGATCAATTGGCAATTGCCATGGAAAATGCCCGATTATTTGAAGAAGCTCAAAAGAACCTGTACGACTTGTCGCTCATATTCGAGGCCAGCCAGTCCTATGCTGGCGCAATGCTCGAGCCACGCGAAATTGCCACACAGGTAGCGCAACATTTTGTCGAAATGCTCGGATTTCATGAATGCTCGGTCTCGTTGCTTGATGCTTCTAAAGATGTTTTGGAAGCCATTGTGGATTATGTCAAGGAGCCTGACCAGCCTGGATATTTCTTGTCTGAATGGGAAAATACTCAAGTGCTCATTTCCGATTACCCTGCGACAGCGCAAGTGATGGAAAGAATGCAGCCTTTGATAGTGCAGGAAAATGATCCCAATGCTGATCCTGCGGAACTGGCCTTAATGCAGGATGCAGGAACAGCTACCCTGATTATTCTCCCCCTGATTGCCAAAGGAGAAACCATCGGCATAATCGAGTTAGAAGACGAAGAAGAAGGCAATCCTACGGAGCGAGAGATTAACCTGGCGATGACATTGGCAAACCAGGCTGCCAGTGCCCTGGAAAATGCACGCCTCTACCAGCACCAGCAAAAACAATTGAATTTCCTCGAAGCGCTCCACCAGATTGACCTGGCGATTACAGGCAGCATGGATATGAAAGTGACCTTGGATGTGGTCGCCAAGCAAGTACTCAATCAGTTGAGTGTTGACGCTGTCACAGTACTGCTGCTTAATCCCTTTACACTATCTTTGGAATCGATAGCTAACGAAGGCTATCTTTCCGACAAACCTGACCGTTCCATGTTAAGCATGGGGGAGGGCCTGGGTGGGATGGTTGCCATGTCTGGTAAATCGCTTCAGCGTAGTTGCCTTATGGATGTCGATTGCACCGAGTGTGTTCGCAAAGAGCTCTTTCAGAGGGAGGGGTTTGACTCGTATTATGGTGTCCCCCTGACAGCTAAAGGAAAGATAAAGGGTGTCTTGGAGCTATTTGTTCGCGGACCCTTTGAGCCGGATCATGAATGGGAACATTTCGTGAGGACCATCGCTACCCAGGCAGCCATTGCTATTGACAACGCGTCCATGTTTGAAGATCTGGAAAGGTCAAATTTGGAACTCTCGTTAGCGTACGATACAACCTTGGAAGGATGGGCGAAAGCCCTGGAATTGCGCGATCGCGAGACCGAGGGGCATGCTCGTCGTGTGGTTGAGTTGACTCTGCAATTAGGACGTGCCATGGGGGTGGGAGGCATGGATATGGTGCACCTGCGGCGAGGCGCATTACTGCATGATGTTGGCAAAATGGGAGTGCCAGACCGAATCTTGCAGAAAACCGGTTCCCTAGATGATGAAGACTGGGAAATAATGCGTCGGCATCCAGTGTATAGTTTCGAGTGGTTAAGTCCCATTAGTTATTTGCGTCCAGCTTTGGACATCCCCCATTATCATCACGAAAGATGGGATGGCTCAGGCTATCCAGAGGGTTTGGTAGGCGAACAAATCCCACTCGCGGCGCGCATCTTCGCCATAATCGATGTTTGGGATGCTCTGCTATCAGATCGTCCTTATCGCAAAGCCTGGTCGCGAGAAAAAACAAAAAAGTACATCAAGAGTCAATCTGGCAAGCATTTTGACCCGAAAGTTGTTGAAGTCTTCCTGGAGTTGATAAAAGGTCCAGAGTAGCGAGAACCTTCATTTTCCTTCGTGAAGCCAAACGACTTCTCCCGGCGGATATGGCAATCCGCCCTACTGAATGTAGGTTGGGTTTCCATACCTGACAACGAGTTTTACTGTATTCGTTTAGGAGCAGCTGATGAGCGAAACCAAGAATTTTCTGAGTATCAGTTCAGACAAACAACTTGAGATCTTTCGAAAATTTGTCGAAACTGCGGGCCAAGGATTTGGAATGGCGCATCTGGATGGTAGTATATTTTTTGTAAATCCAGCACTGACGGAGATGTTAGGGGAGAAAGATGTTGATGATGTAATCGGTAAACCATTCCTGCGATATTATCCTAAAGAATACCAAGACAAACTTCAAAAAGAAATAATTCCAACAGTGATGAAGGAAGGACACTGGTCTGGGGAGCTGCGCTTACTGCAAAGAAGTGGGCGCGAAATCTCCGTACTAGAAAACTATTTCCTAATCAAGGATGACGAAGGGATTCCGCTCTATCTTGCCGATGTGATCACAGACATCTCAGAACGAGTAAGGAATTTGAGAGAATTAACAACCTCTTTGAATGCTTCTGATCGCAAGCAAAAGCAGCTTTGGGGAATCAGCAAGGCTGCGAGTGCCATTCAGCAAGCACGTACCCGCGAAGATATATTTGATAAGGTTGGACATGAGTTATCTGAATTGGGTTATGGCTCGATGATTTTTTGGTTGGATGATAATAAAGAATTTCTGGAAATTGTCCATTCTACATATGAAAATAAACTGCTGCGCGCGGCAGAAAAATTGCTGGGGCTTTCTGCTATTGGCCATAGTATTCCTATCGCCCCCGGAGGGAAGTTCGCGCAAATTATGGCCTATGGAGAAGCATATTTCAGTGAAAAAGCAGGAGCATCGATGGGGGAAGCTATTCCAAAAGCTGCCAAACCGGTTGTCGCCCGCGCTGCTGCGATGTTGAATATTGAGCAATCAATCTTTGCTCCTATTAGATCGAGTGACGAACTATTGGGATTGCTATTGGTGACAGGAATTGGAATGATTGAAAGTGATACCTCGGCCATTGAAGTGTTTGCTCATCAAATCTCAATAGCACTAGAAAATACAAGACTATATGAAGCGGTTCTACATCGTGCTGAGCAGTTGGATATAGAAGTTCAGAAACGTACCATCGAACTCAAGGATAGTGAGCAAAAATATCGCGCAGTTGTAGAAAAGGCCAGCGATGGCATTATTGTCGTGCAGGACAACGTGATCAAATTTGCCAATCAACAGTTTGCCAATATGCTTAGATACGAGGTGGACGAACTTCAGGGATGTGAATTTGCAGAACTTATTCCGCCTGAGGGGGCAGAAGAATTGTTGACGCGTTTTCAAAAAATAAGGGAAGGTGTAGAAACTCCATCGATCTTTGAAACCAGGCTGATCAGAAAAAATGATCAGGAAGTACCTATTGAAGTTAATGCTAACGTGATCCAATATCAAGGTGCTGATGCTGATCTTGTATTTTTGCGGGATATAAGTGAGCGCAAACAGATTGAGCAGCATACCCGTTATCAGGCTGAAATCCTAAAAGGTGTATCTGATGCAATTATTTCCGTGGATGAGAATTTCGTGATCCAAAGTTGGAATGAAGCTGCAGAGCAGATTTATGGTTGGAGTGAGGATGAAGTTATCGGGATTTCATTTGGAGAAATCGTAAAGCCCGATTACATTGACAAGACCCGCCAACAAGTAATCGAGGAATTTACAGAGACAGGCACATTCATAGGTGAAGTTATTCATCATCGCAAAGATGGCACTCCGTTCTATATTCATGGAGTTGTCAATTCCATCAAAGATGACAAGGGAAACACGATTGCAGTTGTCGCCGTGAACCGTGATATTACCGATCGTAAGGAAACAGAACGAGAACTGGCCCAACACATGGAAGAATTGGAGCGTTTTAATCGCCTGGCCGTTGGGCGTGAGCAGCGCGTGATCGAGCTTAAGCAACGAGTAAATGAATTATTGCATGAATTAGGCCGAGATGCTGAATATCAGATGTCATATTTAGATGAACGATGAGAAGTACTTCATTTCGGCCCACGCTTACCTGGCTTGCGAGTAGTTGAGAGGAGTAGTAGCGAACATGAAGCAACATAACGGACACAGTATCTGGTGGGATGAAGAAATGAATATTGCCTGCGCTAAAGCAGACGGCGTGATTGATGAAGCCGCGGCCAATTTCATTCTCTTGGAGACAGCTAGAATCGCACAGCTTTATGGTAATGAAATTAATTGGCTGATCAACTTGAGCGGAATGACACAGGCCACTTTCAGAGCAAGGAAAATACTGGCCGAGGTTTCGGGACATCCCAGTATCCGCAAATATGCGTTCGCCGGAGCCTCGACTTTCATTCGCACAGTAGCAAACTTTGTTTCAGCTGCAGCAGGCCAGAAGAACGCCCGGCATTTCGCCACGGAAAAAGATGCCCTGGAATGGATTATAGAAGCATGAGGGACCGGTGTCCGATCTAGAGTTAAAAGAAAGCTATCATATTTACCTTGACGGTGATGGAATCCTAAATCTGGTTTCACTCCAGATTATCAGGGAGCCTAAACTGAGTACCCGTTTAGCCGAATTGATCTGCAAGGACATTATTGATTTGCTAGATAAAGATTCCCACAAGGAATTCGATATGCTAATTGATCTTTTGCCTGTTGAGAGCAAAGGGTATGCATCTAGCAAGGCGCGAAAACTATATGCATAGATGATTGCAAGTGAACAGATAAAAAAAATAGTGTTAGTTGGCGGCAGCACACTAATCAAGACAATGGCAAGTTTCATCCTGCGAGTTTCAGGCAGAGGTCAAGATTTGCATTGGGTTTCCAGTCGAGATGAAGCTGTGACCTGGCTGAAAGGAGATGCACATTATGATGAAAACTGAGCTTGAGCAATATAAAAAAATTGTTGCTGAACGCCTTGCCAGTTTATCGCCATTTCTCCAAAATTATGCCATGGGTGATTTTTCTGAGGGAATTGATATCCCTGAAGAAGAAGATGAGTTCACCGAGTTGTTGGTTGGCTTGAGTTTGATGGTTGACGATTTCAGGGAAATGATCAGGGAGAGAGAAGAGACAATCTCTAAACTCAAGCAAACAGAAGCAGCACTGGCAGAGGAGCATGCCCTTCTACGTACGCTAATTGAAAATATGCCAGATCCTATCTATGTCAAAGATGTGGAAAGTCAATTTTTGCTTGTTAATCGGGGTGTTTCCATTTTGATGGGTTGTTCGCCAGATGAAGCTATCGGAAAAACAGACCTCGATTTCTACCCACGGGAATTGGCAGCGGAATTTTTCGCTGATGAACAAGCGATCATTGAGTCTGGTCAGGCATTGATCGGAAAGGAAGAACGGGTTGTAGACTCTGCCGGTAATGCTACATGGCAGAGCACAAACAAGGTGCCTTTTTATGATTCAAGTGGAAATATTAAGGGCATTGTCGGGATTGGCCGGGATATCACCCAGCGAAAAATACAGGAAGAGGCTTTGATCGCAAGTGAAGAACGAATGCGAACGATCATTGATACCAATAAAGATGCCATGATTGTTATCGACCACCAAGGGTTGATTACATTGTTCAACCCCGCAGCTGAGAATATATTTGTGCGGTCAGCAAAAGATATGTTTGGCCAATCTATTAACGCGCTGATGCCAGATTCATATCGCTCTCAACATACCCAAGATGTATCTAGTTACTTCAAGACGGGAAAGCCAGACGGTGCGATTGGCAAAACATTGGAAGTTCCTGCAGTAAGATCTAATGGCGAGGAATTCCCTATTGAAATATCGTTGGCCCGAGGTGGACATGGTGACAGAGCGTTTGTTCTGGGCGTTATCCGTGACATCTCGGAACGGAAACAGGCTGAGCAAACACTGCTGGAGCACGCTGAACAACTTGAGCAGACCAACAAACAACTTGAAACATTTAATCGCATGGCTGTTGGGCGCGAGCATCGTATGATTGAATTAAAACGTGAAATAAACAAGCTTTCAGAAGAGTTGGGCAATCCTGCGCCCTATGACATTTCCTTCGCCAATTGAGGATTGCAAAACTTGAGGTGCCTTGATGAGTTTGCCTGAATTTGAATTGGATCTTCAGATCACTAAACACACCAGATCCCAGACTCGACGATATTTATGGATATTGCTGATTATTATGGCAATGCTAGCTTTGATTGCGTTAGCCTGGGCTAGTGTTTTTCCTGCGCAAAGCACATCTGATATTCATGCTGTCATAGAGATTTTGGGCTCTCTGATAGGCCTAATGGCTGGTATCTCTTTGGTTGCCCAGTTCTATGTGTTGGGTGATCGGTTCAATCTAATTGTTGGTTTAGCCTACCTAGTCAACGGAGTTGAGGATTTTTTCCATGGATTATTTTCGTTTCGAAACTTCATGCAATTGTCTCAATCGTCCCTGGCTCAGTTTGTCCCTGCCACTTATGTTACCGGACGAATATTGCTTGCCTTATTGTTAATAGCTGCACCTTGGTTGAGAAATCGATTTGGGAAAAGTTCTAAACCGAAACAAGAAACATTTATTGTTTCGATAAGTATTGTCCTTCTCACAGGGGCATTAACTACTGGGGTATATTTCTTGCCATTACCTGTGTTTATGTACCCAGAAATGATCATTTCGCGCCCGGTTGATTTCATCTCGGCAATCCTTCTAATAGTAGCTCTATTGGTTGAATTTCGTGAATATTGGCAGAGCAAAGAATCGCTTGTTTGGTGGATCTTGCTATCGATTGTGATAAATATCGTTGGCCAATTTGTTATGTCTTTTTCATCAATGTTATATGATCCTTTCTTTATCGTAGCCCACCTATATAAGCTACTAGCGATTTCCTGAGACTGCGCTCAGTAAAAAAAGCCCTGCGGGCACA
>CAZLNX010000270.1:0-8530 GCA_964560795.1 uncultured Anaerolineales bacterium
GTCGTTCACGACCCTTTGGCTACCGGTGCTGTCCCGCCTTAAGTGGATAGCCAGGCATTGTAAATGATTGTGAATATGTCTGAGATGATCATCAATTCTTAATTCTTTTTCTCTTGTTATTGAGTATAATCCGCCGCTGTCTGTGCGATTTTTTAGAAAAACTACCCCAGGAGTAATTTATGACGAAAGTGATTATCATACAGGGTGGCAGTTTGGAAAGCTATTACGAGCAAACTTTGGACTACTTACATGCCAAGTATCACACGTATCCATCGAACCTTTATGACCTACCAAATTCATCACAAGATTCAAGTCAGATGGGTTATTATGAAAAATTAGCCCAAAATATTGCTTCAGAAGCAGATATTGACGGTAGCGTGCCATTAGGCAAATTAGTAGTGTAGCTAAAAACAACGATCATACAAAATAGCAATCCAGAATCGGTCATCTTTCAAAGATGGCCGATTTTAATTCTGAAAAATCTAATCTCCCACATCAGAAAAGTTATGAAAATCTACATTGTCAGCTTTGGTAAGTTTTGGTAGATTTTGTAAGGATTTTACAAATCTTTCAAACACCAACAGGTAATGGTGTAGTTTCTAAAAGGATTAATACATGCTCCTGAAAAGGATACAGTTGGGCCTGGTTCATGTAGCTGTCACAATGACCCTGGTGCCAATCAACAGTACACTAAATCGAGTGATGATCAAAGAATTAGCGATATCTGCAACCCTGGTTGCATTGATGGCATCGCTCCCTTATCTGATTTCACCTATCCAGGTGTATATTGGTTCTCACTCCGACAGCAATCGGTTTTTTGGGCTTCGGCGAACGCCCTACATTTTAACCGGATTGATCTTGTGTGTCGTAGGCGTATCGTATTCTCCATTCGTCGCCTTTGTTTTGGTTGAAAATTTCTGGTTGGGGATTCTGGTCGGTGTGCTTGCATTTGGCGCATGGGGTATGGGCTATAACCTAGCTGCAGTTTCCTATTTGTCATTGGCGACTGAAATTTCAGGCAAAGATGGGCGCGGCAGGACTATCGCGGTGATGTGGTTCATGATGATCGTCAGCATTATCCTGACCTCGATTACTCTCAGTAAAATGGTTGATCCTTATACCCCGCAGGCTTTGAAAACAGCTTTCCAATGGATCGGAGGGGCAGCTTTCCTGTTAGGCATAATTGGGCTGCTGGGGCTCGAAAAGCGCGAATCCCACGCCAAAGCGGATGCGACAGCAGAAGCTCGTTACTCTTGGCTGTATATGGCCCGTGGTGTGATGAACAACCCTCAAGCTCGCAGATTTTTCTGGTATCTGATCTTGCTGCTGGTCGCTATCCTTGGCCAGGATATTCTCCTTGAGCCTTTTGCGGGTGAAGCGTTCAATTTGTCTGTTACAGAAACAACCCGCATTACATCCATTTGGGGAGTATTTGTGCTGGTCGCTTTACTCCTGACTGGCTGGCTCGAAACGCGGTTGGATAAGCGCGTTCTAGCAGTTTGGGGTGGATGGGCTGTGCTTATCGGGTTTGTGCTGATTGCCTTGAGTGGCATCCTACTTCAATCGGGTGTGTTTTATTTTGGTTTAGTTCTCTTAGGAATTGGGACGGGTATATCGACCGTCTCGAACCTTTCTCTGATGCTTGATATGACTATAGAAGGTCAAGTTGGCTTGTTCATCGGTGCCTGGGGGATGGCCAATGCGATCTCGAGGTTGATCGGCTCGATCTTAGGGGGTGCTGTTCGTGATGTGGTTCGCCAGATTACGGGTGATTCAATTTTGGGGTATATTGTGGTATTTGTTGTTATGGCTCTCATGGTATTGATAACGCTTGTCATGTTGCGCCAAATCGATGTGAATGCTTTTCATAAACGCGCTGAAGAGCTTCCCGTGGTCGAACGCGCCGCGCTGGCTGGGGATGCGTAAACCTAAAGGATTATGGAGAGATATATGACTCCTGAATGGATGAATTTGAGTGAGATTGCAAAAGAATTAGGCGTACATCCCAGCACTGTTCGTAACTGGGCTGACCAGGGAAGTATTCCAGTGCACCGCACCCCTGGTGGACATCGTCGTTTTCGCCGTGACGAAGTAGAACTTTGGAGACTTGCTCACCAGGCTAGCACACCTGATGAAACTCAACTGGTTGTGCGTACAGCATTGCAGCGTACGCGACTGCATATTAGCGAAGGAAGGTTAGAAGAAGAGAGTTGGTATGCCAAATTGGATCAGGATGCGCGCCAGCAGTATCGTCTCAGCGGACGCTCAATGATGCAGGCACTCAGCGCGTACCTTAGTTCGGCTGATGACCAAGGTGCTGAAGCAGAAGCGCGTGCATTAGGCTATGAATATGCCGTTAGAGCGCGCAGATATGGTCTGAGCATTATGGAAGCTGCGCAAGCCTTCCTGTTCTTCCGCACCAGTCTATTGGATGCGATGTATGGGGTATACGAGTCGGCATCTGTGCAATCGCCACTTGTGTGGAGCAATATGTTCCGACGAATTTCTGCCTTTACAGATCGCGTGATGATGACTCTTCTGGAAACTTATACGGCCTTTGATCGAAATAATAATTAACAACTCTCTAACCAGCAGAATCCCATTTTTATGGTAAGATTTCCGCATCTTAGAAAGTTTTTTTGAGGATGTATGGACGATAAGATTACAATCATTGAGGGACCATCACCAACTTTTGAGTTGATCCCTGACATATGGGTACACGGCCTGGTCGAGGGCGCTCTTCAAGCTGAAGTTGTTGCTACACGTTTGCGGACTTTTAATGGTGTTGAACTCGTAGAACGTTGTCAGCGCTCTTGGGACAAACAACAAACCATTCAATTAGAATACCGCACTCAGGAAGGCCTGCCTGCTGAAGTGCCCATTGTGGCTGCGCGAAATCTTGAGACCGATGAGGGCGATGTGCTGCAATTATGGGTGCGTTTCCCTGATGACAGCATCGAAGTAGGCATCGATTATGGCGATGACGATGATATCTTTCTGAGTGGTGATGATTGGGATTTAGACGATAACTAAATTACCATCATTAATTATGTAAACAAGAGACCCGGCCTCAATGAGACCGGGTCTTTACCATTTAGAACAAATGAAAGCCTATCGGGTCATTAAATAAAGTGCGCCTGCTGCCAGAAATACGAAGAAGCCTCCCGCAATAGCAACCGCTTGAAGGATTTCGCTATTTTCGCGCTGATCTTTCACGGCCAGATTTGGATGGATGCCGCTGATGCCAAATATTGGCCCACCAAACCAGGTGAATACTGTACCACCAATCAACCCGCCGATATGGCCCCAATTGTCAATGCCTGGGGAAAGGCCGATAAGCAAGTTAATTGCAGCGACCTGAATAATTCTGCTTAGGGCTGCGCGAGAGATGGGCTGACCAAAGAATTCCCGATTTTGATAGACGAAAATCCCATGCGCGCCCAACAGCCCGAAGATCGCCGTCGATGACCCCAGGGATGGTGCCTCGGTAAACATCATCGAGAAGACATTGCCCGCGAAGCCGCTGATCAAGTATAGAGCTAAGAAGCGCCAATGGCCGAAGTTGTTCTCCAGGCGCGGCCCGAAGAGATAAAGCGCGTACATGTTAAAGCCGATATGGATAATCGATCCATGCAGCAGTACCGGTGTGATCAAACGCCAAAGTTGACCCCTAGCAATTAGCTCATTCACTTTTAGCCCTAGAGCCGCCGGGAGATCGTAACCCAAGGCGTATTGGGTCCCCATTTGGAGCAAATAGATCGCAATCGATAGCCCCAGGAGCGTGTAGGTTATGTAGGGTGTTGGGGGAGTGCGCGGAGGCAGGCTCCCTCCTCGGGAAACAGGATCACGCGCGCCGTTGGAACTGGAAGCGCCTGGCTGGGGTTGTTGGGATGGTTGATCGTTCACAAAGTTACCTTTCTCTGATCCACACGATGATGTTCAGCATAGATTATCGCTTCGATAGCGTCTACAGTCTTATCTAATTTCTCATCGCGGTTCAAAATC
The DNA here is from genome assembly GCA_964560795.1 of uncultured Anaerolineales bacterium. Lineage (GTDB taxonomy): Bacteria > Chloroflexota > Anaerolineae > Anaerolineales > UBA11858 > NIOZ-UU35. The sequence continues at coordinate 4,006 of CAZLNX010000270.1, forward strand.
ACATAATCGAATTCCGAGATACGGCCGAGTTCTTTTCGGGCGGTGGCGATGCGCAATTTCAATTCGTCAAGTTTTTCAGTCTTGCGCGCTTTGAGGCGATTGACAAGTTCATCTTCGCTCTCAGTAGTCAAGAATATCAGCACTGCCTCTGGGCATAGCTCACGAATTGTGGCGGCACCTTGCACATCCAGGCGCATGACGACATCTTTTCCACTGGCCAAGGCTTCTCTCACCTGAGATTTTGGGATGCCTTTGAAATCGTTATAAACGAAGGCATATTCCAGCAACTCATCGCTCTCGATCATCTCTGCGAATTCATCTTTCGAGAAGAAGAAATAATCCACCCCGTGCGTTTCTTCCTGCCGAGCAGGGCGGGTGGTCGCAGTGATGACAAAGTGGAATGGCAGACCGCGGGTTTTCATGTGGTCTACTACCGTGTCCTTGCCGACCCCTGAAGGGCCAGAGATCACGATTAATAGAGGTTCAGGTTTGAGCACCTGGAAAGCTTTCTTTTCTTCACTCATGACAATCTCCAAACGCTCGGATTATAATATGGAAGACTATTTCATTGGAGGTTTTTTTTATGCCAGCATATGAGTTTCGATGCCTGGACTGTAAGCAAGCTTTTGAAGTTTTTCTTTCGTATAAAGAATATGGAAAACAAAAAGTGACTTGTCCTCATTGTGAGAGCGACAACGTGCAGCGACGTTTGAGTAGAGTGCGAATTGCAAAATCGGAAGATTCACGCTTTGATGACTTAGCTGATCCTTCAGCGATGGCAGGTTTAGAAGATGATCCGCAGGCCCTAGGCAGGATGATGCGTAAGATGAGCAGTGAGATGGGTGAAGATCTAGGGCCAGAGTTCAACGAAGTTGTGGATCGCTTAGAAAAAGGGCAAAGCCCTGAAGATATTGAGAAAGATATCCCCGATTTGGGTGGCGATGACGGGGGTTTGGGTGGGCCAGATGATTTTGGTGGGGATTTTTAGTCCCGAGGTCTGCTGAATGAATCAGGAACGCGGCCGCTATTAGTGACCGCGTTCTTTTTTGGAAGAAATCTACCACCCCACTGGGTCGGGCGGGAAGGAAACTGAACCCGGTTCATACCAATAGATCAAGTCAATCCCTTCTGTTGTTTCGCCAGCATTGACGGTTACTGACAGCAAGGCTGCACCACCACCGACATAGCCACCAATCAGGTCATTCTGGGTGTATGCAACTACCGTATATGTTCCGGAGGGCAATCCAACTATGGTGTAGTAAGGAGTATTTTCGGCAGTTTTTAGGAAATACCATAGATTAGTTTCTTGGTTGTACGCGACGATGTGCAGCGGAGGGATATATTCACCGGTATAGCCAATCCCGCCGCCGATTTCTCCCATTGTAGCTATTGGTGTTAACGGGGGAATAGAGATATCCAACGTGTATTCGGTTTCGGCATCTGTCGTTGCTCGTACATCGATATAATAATCTTGGGATGCAGGGAGAATACCTGTCCAATCTGACTCATTATTAAGATCAGATTTTAAGACGGTGCCATCTTCTCCGATTACAGATACATTTACCACACCAGGGGGGAAGACAATTGTATTTAGCTGCTGATTTGCTTCAGCCCATAAGACAAAATGATCGATGCTGTTTGGAGAGATTGTCCCAGTGATTTGTGTGGATATGCCTCCTTCGGGGAATTCAATGCGCGTGGGTTCAGCCTCAGGTATTCTCACCTCGACTTCGGGTAATTCACCCTGGGCACAAACCAATGTTACTGTGTTCTGGCACTGGTTAGGTTCCAGGTTAGGGCAGCAAGCGCCCACTGTTGCATAATCGGTGCATAATTCTTTATCGATCGGCGATAAATGGATCCAAACTCGGCATAACCCCTTGGCTTTGCGGAAGCCCCGAAGTTCCGCTCCAGGACCGGATGCAGCATAGGAGAAATCTTCTTCCCAGCCCTGGCTCTCAATGGCGTTCATGATAGAAAGCATAAAGGTGCCGTAGTGATCGATGTCAGCATTGTTGACCACAAATTGGCTTTGGCAACCGGTGCCACTAAGATCATTAACGATATCTTCGATAGGAGCCAAACTCTGTATCCCATCGGCGCCTAAGCTTTGCCACAGAGATGTCGCCAGATTATTGCAATCTTCCTCGCTCAGAGGCTGAAGTGCTTCATTGGTGGGAGTGGGTTCGGGAGTAGTCGTAGACTCTGGTATGGATTGTTGTATTTCAATGGCTGATGATGTTAGGGTCATGGCTACGGCTACAGCGACATCCAGATTAGTGTAGGCGTCATCATCCTTTTGGCACGCTGTTGCCAACAATGAGACAATGAGCATAGCAACAAGAATGGCTACTATTGGGCGGTTTTTCATGAAATCTCCTTCGAAAGAGAATGCACTCTCCCCTAGATCGAACGATGATTACTCTTGTATTCGCAATCGTTCCAGGATGATCTTGCGGAGTTCTTTCTGGACACGCTTTGGAGGTTGCCCGGCGTCTACGGTTACCCAGCGGTGCGGTTCGGTTTTGGCCAAACGATGGTACCCCTCGCGCACGTTTTGATGAAACGTCAACTCGAAGATATCCAGCCTGTTGACATCTACATCCTTCTGGCGGCGTGTAAGACCGATTTCGACATCGACATCGAGGAGCAGGGTCAGGTCAGGTTTGAGCCCCCCTGTGGCGAAATTGATGATCGCGCTGATCTCGTTGATATCCCGCCGATAACCATAGCCCTGGTAGGCCAGGGTCGAATCGGCATAGCGGTCACATAAAACCACTCCACCTTTTTCCAGGTGTGGCCTGATAACCTGATCAACTAATTGAGCTCGTGAGGCTTGGAAGAGCAGGATCTCCGTGCGAGGCTGCATGGCAGTGTTTTCCTTGTCTAAAAGCACGGTGCGAACCTGATCGCCGATAGGCGTGCCGCCGGGTTCGCGAGTGGTCAGCACATCATAGCCCGTTTTGCTCAGAAATTCAGCGAGAGGCGGGAGTTGACTGCTTTTACCGCTGCCTTCGGGACCTTCAAGAGTGATGAACATAGGAACTCAAATCATGCATCTATTGGTAACTTATTGGCCAACTGGCACCACCATTTGCAAGATGGCCAATATTCTTCAGCCAGGTATATGACTTCTTGGTTGGGCGATATCTACGATAGAGATCATAAATTGCCCAATACATTAGTTATCTTAGATAACTCATCAAAATGAATAGCTTGATGTCGTCTTAATATTTCCGGAAGATCTTTTTCAACGCGCTGATGCAAGATTGGAATAATCTTTAACTTATAAGCCAGTGCCATTCCGATCTCAATACTAACCCACCTACTATCCAAGCTGTTTGGCGTTGCTAATATACTTAGTGCCTTTGAATTTTGAAGAACGCTTATGAGTTTCTCTGCCCAGTTTTCACCTGGATCAATTCCGTGTGTAGCTATAAATACTTTCAAGCCCTGCCTTGTCAATGTTTCGGCAACTTTACTTGCCTGAACATCGTCAAGAGCTGAATAACTAAGGAATATATCGTACTGTTTTTTTGCTTCATCTACATGGTCATTTAGTACTTTGCTTAACTCGCTACTCAACTCGCTACTCAACTCTTTTGCGTCCGATAAAAATCGATTTCCCTCAAGAACATTTTGAGTTGCTACTACAAAAATTGAAGTCTTTCTCAGTTCTTCTACCCAATCTTTATATTCAGTCTGACATTGTTTAGGAAGTTGATGATAGAGATCATCAACTTTTTTCATCTTGGCTTCTATCTTTTTGTAATCTACCAAACCCATTGAACTGCCACTATATAAACCGCATTTACAAGGGGACGATTCGCATTCTGGACACCCCCTAATATAAAATAGTTGGAAAATATCATCTAATGATTTATCTGGAAAAATTATTGCCCAAACTCCCACAATCCATGCAAAAACATCTACGATTTCGTGTGTCAAAATCTTAAAGAGTTTTTCGCTATCAGGAGCGTTGTCCTTTTTCTGATAATCAGGAGTATCCTCATTGATTTTTTCTTTTTGGTAATCTCGAAAAGCCTCGTGAATTTCGGCAACTTCTTCGGGGATTTTTAGAATATGCCTCTGTGCCCCGTTGGAAATCCATAAATTTTTATTAATGGTGAAAATGTTGAAAATATTTTTTGCTGCTTGATCTAGGGACCACATATGGTCAACAACTTTGATCTCCTTGTACTTTTTCTCTAGTTCCTTTTCGTATAGGTCAATAAGTTCTGGTTTTAAAGGGCGCTTTCCGGTTGTAGGGCACACGCATTGAGATTCTAAACATTTTGGACATATCCCAGGATATTTTTCTAGAAAAGCTTCCTGAACATCAAAACCTAATTTTGATGCCAATGAGAAAATCCATGAAATGGCCATAACAAATTCTCTTTGGATAGTTTCTTTATTGATGCTTAAACGACCTAAGTCTTTGCAAAAATAACCCGTTTTCCTCGCTAAATAACCATAGACTCTACTGCAAAAAGGGTGCTAGACCCTCCTCAAAACAGCAAAAGTT
>CAZLNX010000271.1:0-8530 GCA_964560795.1 uncultured Anaerolineales bacterium
TCGAGACCATGCAGCGCTGGCTCTTCAAGCCTGGCTATGACGCCACCCAACGTGCCGTCATAGGCGATATCGAAGGCCGACTGTTAATCCCGCAAGCAATCAGCAACATCGCCCTCGAGGGTATCATGACACCCGAGAGTGCGGCTGAATGGCTGCAAGAACAGGTTGAACTGCTTTACGCAGAACGACTTGGTGAGTAATAACTAAGCATTGGAGACGCAGCCTAAGGCTGCGTCTCCAAACTTATCAGGCCACCGCACTATTGGTCATTTCTTAAGAAACCATCAAGGAAGGAGGAGATATGTCTGTTGCAACCAAATCTAATTGGAAATCTCTGCAGGCGCGTGAAGCGCGCTTAGCCTGGTCACTAGTCCTTCCAACTGCAATCATTGTTTTTGGATTAGTCATCTTCCCTGCCGTATTCAGTGTTTGGGTCAGCTTTCACGACGTTGGGCTTCATAATCTCAACGACGTTTTTAACGCCCCGTTTGTTGGGTTCGATAACTATCGTAAAGTATTTGAAGATTTCGCTTTTAAATTCCAGGCTGGTCAAAGCTGGGGAGCAGCGGTTACGAGTATCGTTTATTCATTCGCCGCGACATTCCTGACTATCGTTGTTGGCCTGATCGCATCCTTATTATTGAATAGACCCTTCAAGGGTCGCGGTTTAGCGCGTGCCATCTTCCTATTCCCTTATGTGGCACCCATTGTCAGCGTAGCATTTGTTTGGCGCTGGATATTAGATCCGCGCCCATCCGGTGTCATCAATGACATTTTGATGAAAACGGGGTTGATCGAACTCCCTAAGGCCTATCTCGCCACCCGTGGATTGGCCTTGCTCCTGGTGATCATCTTCGAAGCATGGCGCTACTTCCCCTTCGCCATGCTGATGATCCTGGCCCGATTACAAGCTGTAGACAGCACTATGTATGAAGCTGCTGAGGTCGACGGCGCCAATACCCTGCAAAAGTTTTGGAATATCACCATCCCTGAACTACGCTATGTCCTGGGGGCCATATTCTTATTGAGGCTGATGTGGACCTTTAACAAATTCGACGACATATTCTTGCTAACTGGAGGAGGTTTCGGCACCAAAGTATTGCCTGTCCTGACGTACGAATTTAGTTTCCGCCTCTTTGACTTTGGGCGTGGTTCGGCTACCGCCATGATCCTCCTGGCCATCCTGGTAATCTTCATGGCATTCTATATCGGCGTCGTGATGCGCAATGTGGAGGAATAAACCATGAACAACGAACCGAAAAATTTCATAGGTCATATGGCAGCCTGGATCACCTGGCCTCGCTTCATCTTCTCCATCGTCATGTTCTTCTTCCTCACAAGCATCCTTTTCCCCTTCTACTGGATGGTGAGTTCGTCGTTCAAAACTCGCGCCGAGATCGCGGGGAGGGAGCCAGTTTACGTTCCGGAGGCGCTGCGTCTGGAAGCCTACAAAGAACTCTTTGACCCCGAACATAAAAGCTACCAGGAATTTGGCGCTAACATTCTTAATACGCTTAAAGTGTCCTTCCCCACAGCGATCATTGCCGTCATTCTGGCTGTCCTGGGCTCGTACGCCATTGCCAGGCTAAGGTTCAAGGGCAAGAATATCTTATTGAACAGCATCCTCTTGGTGTACTTATTCCCAGGGGTGCTGCTCATCATCCCATTATTTGCCATGTTGGCTCGCATTGGCACGCAGCTCGGCTTTGAGATCCAGGATAACTTAGGTGTGCTCATATTCACGTATTTGGCGCAAACACTTCCTGTAGCTCTCTATATGCTTACCAATTACTTCCGCACCATCCCCGATGAGATCGAGCAAGCCGCCCTCATCGACGGATGCACTCGCCTGGAAGTCATCTGGCGTGTAACACTACCACTGGCAGTTCCTGCATTGGTATCGGTCAGCATCTACACCTTCATGATCGCCTGGAACGAATTTCTTTACGCCCTGGTCTTCCTCAACGATCACAGCATGTTCACCATGCCCATCAAGATCAACACTATCTTCAACGATCCCAGTCCACGGCCGCATGTCGTTATGGCTGCGTCGACCATCATGACTGTGCCTATTGTGCTGCTCTTCTTATCCATGGAACGATTCCTGGAAGAGGGATTGACGGCAGGTGGTGTCAAAGGCTAAAATCCTTCTGATATTTCTCCAGAGAACATTACGACTACAAACCCCGGAGCGTTTATACAAATTCTCCGGGGTTTATGAATAACATACAATGCGCCATCAAATCCGCTGGACATCAAAAAAACTCGCTGCACGCTTGGGGGAGATACTTCCCCTGGCCTACCGCAACCATCACCCCATCCCGCCATTCCGATTCATCGAGCTCCCAAGCCCCACGGCACCGCCGCCTGTCGAGGTTAATATTGATGATTCTACTTGGGTGGAAATTGCCCCGCATTCGTATTGGGGATTCCCAAGAACCAATTTCGTTTTAAGATCTAGTTTTCAAGTGCCTACCTCGTGGGTGGGTGCCGGACCCATTGCTTTGTTCTTGCCAATGGGTATTGCTGGCAGCTTTTCGCATCCCGAGGCTTTAGCCTACATCGACGGGCAACCCTACGCCACCTGTGACCGCCATCACCAGGAAATCATCCTGGAAGATGAATATTGCGATGGTCAAGAGCATATTTTAGCCTTGCATGGATGGACGGGAATTGGGGGGCTATCCGCTGCAGAGATGACCGACCAGTTGAAGATGTCACTTTGCCAAGTCGTACAGATCCACCAACCGACGCGCGACTTCATCGCACAGGCCCGCGTTGCCTTGGGCATTACAGAGCATCTCGAAGACAACGATCCAGCCAGACACCACCTTCTCACGGCGCTTGATGACGCCTTCAAGATTTTGGATTTACGATTGCCGATTGATGATGCCTTTTATGTATCTGTCCCTACTGCACACGAGATACTGAAATCAGGCATTGAGAAAGCTGGCTCCCCATTAGATGTGGATATCACCGCCATCGGTCACGCCCACATCGACGTCGCCTGGTTGTGGACATTGGGGCAAACGCGCCAAAAAGCAGGCCGCACATTCCACAATGTATTGCGCCTGATGGAACAATTCCCCGAATACAACTTCACGCAGAGTCAGCCCCAACTTTATGACTACGTGCGCCAAGATTTCCCCGAACTGTTTGATGCCATCAAAGCACGCATTTCGGATGGACGCTGGGAGCCCATCGGCGGCATGTGGGTCGAAGCGGATTGTAATCTTTCCGGTTCAGAGTCCCTGGCGCGGCAGTTCCTTTTGGGGCGAGAATTCTATCGCCAACAATTTGGCCCCGAGGCTGAAACTCCCGTTCTTTGGCTGCCAGATGTCTTCGGTTACGCCTGGAACTTACCTCAATTGATCAAAGAAGCTGGCCTGGATTATTTCTTCACCATCAAAATTGGCTGGAGCCAATACAATCGCCTGCCCTATGACTCTTTCTGGTGGCAGGGTCTTGACGGCACACGCGTTCTGACCCATTTCAGCACCACCAAGGATGCCGATAGCCCCCACGCGGCTACATATAATTCGGATGCATCTCCCAGTCAGATCATGGGCACCTGGCTCAATTTCCAACAAAAGGATTATGGCCCAGTCGGTGAGATCCCGCCATTGCTGATGTCTTATGGTTGGGGAGATGGTGGCGGCGGCCCCACGCGGGAGATGCTCGAAAATATTCGCGAATTAGGTAATTTCCCCTCCGCCCCAAAAGTTCAAACTGGTAAAGTGGGCGAATTCTTCGAAAAGCTAGAAGTTAACAGTGAAAGCCTGCCCGTTTGGAACGGCGAGCTGTACCTGGAATATCACCGCGGCACATACACCACTCATGCGCGCAACAAGAGAAAAAATCGCAAAAGTGAGTTTCTGCTCCATGATGCCGAGTTCTTAGCTACGTATGCTTCGTTGATAGACCCCAGTTATCAGTATCCAGTGGCCAGCTTCCAACACGCCTGGGAGTTAGTTTGCTTAAATCAGTTCCATGACATCATTCCGGGATCAAGCATTGCACCCGTCTATGAAGAGTCTTTGGAGCAATATGAAGAAGTCCGCCAATCTGTGACTGAAATTCGTGATCAGGCTCTGGATGCGATTGCCGCAAAATTAGGGGCTGATCAACTCGTCGTCAATCCAACATCCTTCACGCTTCACGAGCCCATAGACTTCCAAGGTGAACTCATCGATATCGGTGAGCTGCCCCCATACAGTGTCACATCGATGGCCGAAGACCGAAAACAGAAGACCGACCATCTGTCCCCCGTCATCGGTCATCCGTCCTTCCTAGAGAATGACTTTCTACGTGTTGAATTCAACCCCAACGGCGACATCACCCGCATCTACGATAAAGCTACTCAGAGGGAAGTTCTCCCCAGTGGCGCTCTAGCTAACCAGTTCCAAGCCTTCGAGGATCGCCCGTTGAGCTGGGATGCCTGGGATATCGACATCTTCTATGATGACAAGATGTGGCTTTCGGCTCCGGCAACCAGCATCGAGGTCGTCGAGCAGGGCCCGCTGCGGGCAACGGTAGAGGTCAAACGTCGCATCCTCAACAGTAATTACGTCCAACGCATCTCGCTGACGCATAACAGTCCTCGGCTGGATTTCGATACTCATATAGATTGGCACGAGCGCAAGGTCTTGCTCAAGGTCGCCTTCCCCATCGATGTTCTAGCGCCCACAGCAACCTACGAAATCCAATGGGGCAACGTCCAACGCCCCACGCACCGCAACACCAGTTGGGATTGGGCGCGCTTCGAGACCGCGGCGCAAAAGTGGGTCGATCTTAGCGAGGGCGATTACGGCGTCAGCCTGCTCAACGACTGTAAATACGGGCATGATATTTACGAAAATGTGATGCGCCTGACCCTGCTGCGCGGCACTACATCCCCTGACCCCCAGGCTGATCTCGGCGAGCACGAATTCAAATACAGCCTGTTCCCACACACCGGCAGTTGGGATGAGCGCACGATTGCGGAAGCATACGCGCTGAATGACCCATTGATCATTTATAAATCGACGGCAGACAACCGACCGCCGACCGCCGAAAACCAGCCGTCCGCGGTCAGCCATCTGCCGTCTTTGGTTTCCACCGACCAACCCAACATCATCATCGAGACCATCAAACGCGCTGAAGATGGTAACGGGATTATCGTACGCCTGTACGAAAGCCAACGCAGGCGAGGGCCATTTACACTAACCACAAATTTCTCAATCGCGGCCGCCTGGCGCACCAACATCCTGGAAGTAAACATGGCGAAATTGTCAGTGGAAGGTAACCAGCTCAACCACACTATCAAGCCTTACCAGATACTCACTCTGAGGTTGATCCCAAAGCATTGATGTAACCATGAAGCACAATATAGGAATATTTCACTATATCGCTGGACTAACCGACGGTGTCTCACTGGAGATAAATAAATGGGTACACGTACTGGAAGATATGGGGCACACAGTACATATCTGTGCAGGGAAGTTTGGCCCTTCCGCCGAGGGCACAGTCATCAAAGAAATGTACCATCACCGGCCCGATGCGCGCCTGCTGTATTACAACACTTTCCAAGCCCTACGTGATTATCGCAACGAAGCCACCTATCGCACTGAACTCTTCCGCCTGTCGGATGTGATTGAACGCAAAATTTTGGCTTTTATCGAGGAAAACGATATCGATTACCTGATCCCGCAAAATGTCTGGTCTGTCGCTGCAAATCCAGCTGTAGCCATAGCGCTAACCAATATCATGCGCAAATTGAAGATGCCTACATTGGCCCAGAGCCACGACTTTTATTTCGAGCGGATCGAGGGTTTCAAGCTTACCTGCAGCACCGCAGTGGAACTGGCCGATCTCTATTTGCCCCCGCGCGATCCCCTGGCAAAACACGTTGTGATTAACTCCATCGCTCAACAACAACTTATTGATCGCAAAGGCATTCAATCCAAAATTGTGCCCAATGTCTTCGATTTCGACACACCAGCCTGGGCACCAGATGAGTACAATAGCGATTTCCGTGCCCGCATTGGTTTACAAGAAAACGACATCATGATCCTGCAGGCCACTCGCATTGTCACTCGCAAGGGCATTGAACTTGCCATCGATTTTGTCAAAGCACTATATAACCCCCATCGACGCTCACAACTCAAAAGTAAAGGCCTATATGATGGGCGTAATTTCGATGATGACAGTCGCATTGTACTCGTTCTGGCAGGATATGCCCTGGACGATGCCACAGGACACTACAAGAGTCTACTGGCTCATAAAGCCAAAGAAATGGGAGTGGAAACTATCTTCATAGAAGATATTATCGATAGCAGCCGGATAACGCGCAGAGGCGAAAAGATTTATTCTCTTTGGGATGCATATGTCTTCGCTGACTTTGTCACTTACCCCAGTATTTGGGAAGGCTGGGGCAACCAACTGTTGGAAGCACTGAGAGCCAAACTGCCCTTTTTGATCTTCGAGTATCCCGTCTATGAAGCTGATATCAAGGATAAAGGTTTGCGAGTGGTGTCTTTAGGGAATCAAATTTCTGGCCGTGACGAACACGGTTTAGTCACAGTTGATCAAGAAATCATCGAGAAAGCCGCAGACCAAGCGATAGAACTTCTTACTGACAACGAGCTTCGTCAAGAAACCATCGACCACAACTTCCGCATGGCAAAAAGATTTTATTCAATGGATGCCCTTCATATTTATCTCAGGCAATTAATGAACGACCGAGGGTAAAAGATTATGCCACCCGATTTGGCAATAGAACTCCTTGAACACATCAAATTCATCTATGGTGAAGAGCCTGCTGAACAGATCAGCGCTAGGATCATCGAACGGCTAGATCGATTTAAGGGCGCCTATCCCGCATTGGCAGCAGCATCCTCGGGGAACCGCGTCAGTGAACGCGATTCGATTTTGATCACCTATGGAGATATGGTCCAGCAGGAGGGGCAGCCCCCTCTCCTTACCCTGGCTGAATTCGCCAAAAAATACCTCTCAGACGTGGTCAGCACCATCCACATCCTGCCTTTTTTCCCCTATTCATCGGATGATGGCTTTTCTGTAATCGACTATCGGGCGGTAAATTCAGCCTTTGGGGATTGGGACGATGTCAGCCGCCTGGGGGATCATTTCCGCTTGATGTTTGACGCCGTGGTCAACCATATCTCATCCCAAAGCGTGGAGTTTCAAGCCTTCCTCAATGGTGATCCCGACTTCGAGGATTTTTTTACCGTCATCGAGCCGGGGACTGACCTAAGGCGCGTCTTCAGGCCGCGGGCGACCCCGGTAGTAACCCCCTTTGACACTCCCACTGGCGAAAAACTGGTCTGGACGACCTTCAGCGCCGACCAGATCGACCTGAATTTTCGTAACCCCGATGTGCTCATCGAGGTCATTGACATCCTGCTCTTTTACGCCGCTCAGGGAGCTGATTTCATCCGTCTGGACGCGGTGACCTATGTTTGGAAAGAGATCGGCACAAACTGCATTAATATGCCACGTACCCATCGCATCGTCCAATTGATGCGCACCGCACTGGATATCGCCGCGCCGCGCGTGGCGATCATCACCGAAACCAATGTACCCCATAAAGATAACATCGCTTACTTCGGCGACGGTCTCAATGAAGCCCAGATGGTCTACAACTTCGCCCTCCCCACACTTACCCTGCACGCATTTCATTCTGGGGATGTCAGCATTTTGTCATCTTGGGCTGAAACGCTGGAACTACCTTCCGATCAGGCGACATTCTTCAACTTCCTGGCCTCTCACGATGGCATTGGCGTAATGCCTGTAAAGGACTTACTAAGCCCTGACGATGTAGATCAAATTGTTGACCGAGTCAAAAAGCTAGATGGGTTTATCTCTTCCAAGAGCAATGAAGATGGCACCCAAAGCCCCTATGAACTCAACATCAACTATTTGGACGCCTTAGGAAACCCCGACTCCCCCGAAGATGATCTCGAGATCGTCGCAAAACGCTTCCTGGCAGCGCAAGCCATTATGCTGTCATTGCGTGGAGTTCCAGGGATATATTTCCACAGCCTGTTTGGTTCCCGCAATTGGCTAGAGGGCGTTGAAGAAACGGGTCGATCTCGCACAATCAATCGGCAGAAATTAAAAGTCGAGGCACTAGAAGTATCTCTTAATGACCCCAACACATTGGCAGCACTAGTTTTCAATGGCTATGCGCAGATGCTCAAAATTCGTCAGAACCACCCCGCCTTCCACCCCCAGGGTGGTCAAAAGGTCATATCCCTTGAGAAAAATATTTTCGGGATATTGCGCACCGCCCTGGACGGGAGTGAAACGATCCTGTGTTTGATCAATGTCACAGACCAACCCCAAACGCTATCGATTACCCAAGAAACTTTGGGAATCTCTAAAAATTTCATAATTGAAGATCTTCTTGAAGCGAATGCGCGCTATTACGAAGGGGAAATCGTAATAGCGCCCTATCAGGTTCAATGGTTACAACTAAAGTAACTCATGTTACGCAGTAGCAGGCTGCTGAGAGAATTCTGATTTCAACTTT
>CAZLNX010000272.1:0-8512 GCA_964560795.1 uncultured Anaerolineales bacterium
AATACGTTACTGGCTCTCCCATTAAGTTACTAACAGATGTGCCAGCAAGCTAATAATCCCATTCCGCGTGCGCTAATGGTGCCCGATTCAGTTCTTCCCGATATTGACGCCATTGGGGTAAAAACTTACTCAGCAGTTCAATGAATCGTTCGTTGTGCTGGCGCTCAAGCAGATGCACCATTTCATGGACAACTATGAATTCCAGGCAGCGTGATGGCTTTTTGATCAGTTCCAGATTTAGCCAGATGCGGCGTGCCTGAATATTGCAACTGCCCCACTTGGTCTTCATCACCTTGACGCCCCAATCGGCCACTTGCACCCCCAAAACCAGCCCCCACTTCTCAATCAGGGGCGGGATCATCGCTTTGAGATTGGTTCGATACCAATCGGTCATGACCTGCTCGCGCTTGGCGGTATCACTCCCAGGGCGGACGTATAAGTCAAGATATTGTTTATTACGAACCACAACTTTCGGAGGGGCATTTTCTTCGATGATGTTCAAGCGGTAGCGCGTCCCCAGGTAGTAATGGCTTTCTCCATTCAAGTATTCGCGCCTGGTCTCACGCTCTTGCGCTTCGAATTTGGCTTGCTGGCGTTTGATCCAGGCTAGACGAGTGATCACGGCCAGTCTTACGGCTTCATCATCCACTAAGAGAGGGGCAGCCACACGCACCCTACCATTGGGTGGGTAAACTCCCAGATGCAGGTTCTTGATATCCTTGCGGACCACGTCCACAAGCAAGCCGTTTACGTCGATTTGGTGCATAATCTAATATTCACGCTGGTTTTTGACGATCTCGAAGATACGTTCGACCTCAGTATCATCTTCGATGTATTCCTGGATTGCATAACGTATTTGACGCTCTTTGATCACATGCCCGCGCCAGCCGTCCATCAGGTTAGCACGAATATCGCCATCGAGAGCCAAGGCCAGGGATTCATCTTTATCCAGGTTGTCGTACAGGGCACGTTTGGCAGCACTGTTTAAGATTCTAGGGTATTCGCTAGTTCCAGTTCTGGCAGGATTAGCCACCTTTTGGGTCAGTTCGACCATCTCTTTTAGATAGGCTTCATAATCCAGGGCCTGGGCCTTGCGCTGCTGGATCAGACTATCCAGCAACCGGGACATATTCTCGTAATACCGGGGGTTGATGGGCTGCTCATCGATGATGACTTTGCGCAGGTTGTTCTCGATGGTTTCAGCGACAGCATCCGGCTCAGCAGCGATACTTTCAGGCAATTCATCGAATGCATCGGCTCCCCGTTCCACGATCAGATCCACCAGAGTGAGATCATCAAATGCCGAAATCTTGCGGCTATCTTCGGCCCGGATATAGGTATCAATCAGGTGACGCATGGCCGGTTCGTACATCTTCAAGTCGATGTAGTCGCCGCTGGCGAGTTTGACTTCGCCGCGTACTTTTTCGTAGTGAACGACTTCCTGCTTGATCTTCTCGATCTCTGCGGAGCTGTATCCGGCTTCGTCCATTTCATTGGCCAGGTTGGCATAGGCTCGGATCAAGGATACCGTCAGTTTATACAAAGCCATGCGCTTGGGTTCATTATCCTTGAGCTGGTCTTTATCGGATGTATCCTCGGCACAGAAATAGCGGATATAGTCCTGGGTCTGCTTGGGTGGATTAACCAGTTCACACAGCGCTTTGATGGCTTCACGAGCCTCTTCGAGCCGTTCTTTAGCTTTATCCAGCCGATTGGTCAGCAAGCCTTGAACATCTTCCGGATCGTACTCATCAAATGCGCCCGATGTGTAATCCTTCACCGAACTTTCAAGGCTTTGGAAGAGATCCTTGTAGTCGATGATGTATCCGTATTCTTTGTCTTCTCCATCCAGGCGGTTGACCCGGCAAATGGCCTGGAACAACCCATGGTCCTGCATGTGCTTATCAATGTAGAGATAGGTTGCCGGGGGTGCGTCAAACCCGGTCAGCAGTTTATCCACCACGATCAGCAATTTCATTTGCCCCGGTTCTTTGATAAATTTTTTCTTAACATCCTTCTCAAATGTTTCGATATCGATCCCATTGAGCATCCGGTTGTAGATTTCGTATTGGCGCAGTTTCTCCGTCAGTCCTTCTCCGGTTTCTTCCCCCTTGATATCAGATGGGGATGGTTTATAGGATGTGATGATGGCACATTTGATGAACCCGTTGTTGACAAACAACTCGTAGAATTTGCAGGCCTGGTAAATACTACTCGACACCAGCAGAGCATTCCCATGACCGCTTTGAAGCCGATCCCGGGTTTCCATATCCAACAAAATATCGGCGACAATTTTCTCCAAACGATCTTGAGAACTGAGTACGGCTTGCATAGTGCCCCAACGCTGTTTGAGTTGGGCGCGAGCGATGTCGTTCAATCCCCTGGTTTTGGCTTCAAACCACAGATCGATTTTGTCTTGCGAGGTAATATTCTGATCGATATCTCGGGCCTCGTAGCGCAAATCGAGCACCACCCCATCTTTGACGGCTTCATCATATTTATAGGTGTGGATGTAGCCGCCAAAAATCTCAATGCTGCGTTGTTTGTCAGCTTTGAGCAAGGGTGTACCGGTGAAACCGATCAGCATGGCATTGGGCAGGATGGCTTTCATGGCCTGATGCAAATCGCCGGATTGGGTGCGGTGGCACTCATCCACAAAAACGAAGAGATCACCTTTGGGGTTGAATCCTGGCGGCAGGTTGGTTTCTAAATCCTTGATATAGCTCTTAATATCGCCCTCTTCTCGGGCACCAAATTTATGGATCAGCGAACACATCAACCAGGGTTTGGCGGCGTTGAGCTTGGAGAGCAAATCCTGGCCGCTTTTCGTGCGCTGGATGCCTTCGTTTACCCCCAGAAAAACCTTTTCGATCTGTTCGTCCAGTTCAATGCGGTCGGTGATGATCAGTACCCGAGATTCAGGGATGTGCTCCCGGATCCAGCGCGCCAGCCAGACCATGATTAGGCTTTTGCCGCTGCCCTGGGTGTGCCAGATGATCCCGCCAGCCCGTTCTTTGACCCGCGTCTGAGCTGCCCTGACCCCAAAATATTGGTTGTGGCGGCAGAGTTTTTTGGTCCCGGCATCGAAAACAACAAAGTCATGGATCAATTCCAGGAAGCGGTTTTTCTCACAAATTTGGGATAAAGCCCGTTCCAGGGGGTTGTCGCCAGCGGTATCACCGCCGCTGTCTTCTTTCCAGGTCAGGTAATATTTTTCGGGGGTTTCGATGGTGCCGTAGCGCAGGCCTTCGGTTTCGTTGCCTGCCATGACGAACTGCATGGTGGTGAAGAAGTGCTGGATGAATTCTTTCTTCTGGTTATCCAGGTTCTGACGGATTCCATTGCTTACGGAAACAATCGAGCGTTTGAGTTCTAAGACCCCTAGGGCGATGCCGTTGACATAGATGACGATATCCGGTCGTTTGGTATGCTCACCACTGACGGTGACTTCTTCGGCAATCGCAAAGTGATTCTTGTGGGGTTCTTTCCAGTTGATCAGCCAGACCGTTTCGGTGTGTTCGCCCACATCGGGTTTGACTTTGACGCCATAGCGCAGCAGGTCGTAGACATCGCGGTTGACGTAGTACAGGTCGCGGCTCTGATCCCCGGCGGTTTTGGTGAGGATGTATAAAGCCCGATTGATCAACTCGGGTTCATAGCCCTGCTCTGCCAGGTAGGCGCGCAGCAAACCTTCTTCGACATTGCCGTTATCAGGACGGACTTTCCAATCACCGAGAAAAGTGTAGCCCAGCGCGTCCCGGAACAGGGCAATTACCCGATTTTGCGTGCGGCGTTCTAAATCTCCGACTTTGCTCATAAAACTCCTCGAATCCTGATTCTTCGCCGATCTATACGTTATGTCGAACAACTAATCCTGAAAAATTTGACAAAATCATAGATGCTTGTATAATAGAAGTAACCGATACCCTGCCTGACCGAAGTCTGACGTTATGCGTCAGATACATATGTAGGTCAGGTGGGGTTTTATTTATTTCTTGCGGCGCGGCTTGGTCAGTGATGGATCATATGTTTCATCTTTAGGCACAAAAGCCCAGTGCAGATAAGGCATTTCCCAACGCTCAGAAAGGGATTCTGTTCGGGTGCTGACGCCAATGTTGAAACGGGGGCGGATTTTGTAAATCTCTGCGAGAATGGCTTTGTAGAGTTTTTCTTTGGCAATCGTGCGCTTGCCGCGCCGCCGTGAACCTGGGGGTTTTTGCTTGTGCTTGTCGTTCAAACGGAAAGACATGGAACCCAACACCACATCCATACATTGCAGAATTACGTGGTTGCGGGAATCGATCTCGGTGATATCTTCCTTTTTGATGTCGATTGTCCGCCATTTTCTGCTCTTGGTCAACCCCATCAAGAAACCTTTGAACTGCTCGCTTTTCTCGGCGGTATCTGGGAAGCGGTCAAAATACAGGCGCAAGCGTAAATTATCAGGGGCGTATTCCAACCCGAAGGCATGTTTGACGAACTGGTAATAGAGCAAATAGTATTCCCAATCAACCTGCTCACGGCTGAGACCGCGCGGCAGATGGGCGTTTTGACGGAACATAATCCGAATGCGCAGATTGCCTGCGATGATCTCTTCGAAGAAGACACCTATCAGTTCGGTATATTTTTCGAGATACTGTGCCGTAACCTTCGACCATTTGACTTCCTGGTACAGGTTGAGTTCTGCTTTTTTGGCATTCAGGCGGTTGGTAATGCGCTGATAGTGCGAGGAGCCAACCAACGCGCCGCCGTAAAAATTGGAGTAGTATTTGCCGCGCCGGTCGGATTCGTCGCAGAAGAGAATGTATTCTTTGTCGGGCATTTTTAGATTAAGCGTATCCTCCCAGTCAGTAACTCTTGCATCATGCCCTGTTTGAGCAGGCGGATTTTGGCGCGGCGCTGCTCCAGGGCCTGGATTTCAGCATCCATATCGCTGAGAATTTCGGCAATGGCGATTTGTTCTGTCGGCGGTGGGGTCAATATTTCTAAGTGTTGATATTCTGAGATGTAATATCGTTTATGATCACCTAGCGAAAAGTTCATGATTTGCATTCTATCGAAAACAAATCTGAGATTTGTTTCATCTGTTCTGGGTTTTAGTAATTTCATCGCAGATGATTTGACTTTGAACGGAAAATCCACATATTTGCTGGCTGTAGTGAAATCATCAAAAATTATCACTGGAGTATTGGTGAAAATTCCTTCTTCTTTATCGGTAAAACCAAGAATAAATGTTTTCCCAGCGGTCAAAACGGGTACACGACCATTTTCGCTATAGTCAGTATCTTTTACGATATATTGGCCAGGTTGTTCGTAACTCAGCAAATCACCCAACTTCTTTGTCTCCCACTCCCCGCTGAACCCCGGAAGGCGGCGTTTGCTGGTGAGCAGTTCCTGCATGGTGCCCTGTTTGATGAGACGTTTTTTGGTGATCAGGGCGTCGAGGGAAGCGAGCAGGGCGTCCACGTCGTTGAGGGCGGCGGCGATGGCGCGTTGTTCTTCAAAATCTGGTAATCCGATTTTGAATTTCCGGATCTTTGTCATTGATAAGCTGGGTTGGGCCCCAACACTGACTTGCTCGCTTATCTCTTTCTCTGCAAGGTTACTACAAAAATAACAATACACAAATCTTGGAGAAATATTATTTTTCACCGTTATGCGAGCGGTATTCGGTCCAAGGTGATACTTATCATCTTCTTCAATTAAGTAAATTGGTCCAATAGTTCCAACGTATGCAAATACCAAATCGCCCTTTTGTAATTTACTTCTTTGAAGTTTATCGGATGTTCTTCTCGGAATAGTTTTTACATCAGATAAGTCAAGTTCATTGTTAGTTATATTCGTTCCACGAACAACAATAATCTCCCCACCATCTTTATAACTATTAAAGTAGTTGGTGTATTCAAAGCCAGCTAACTTAGTGATTTCTGCAATATCGCCCAACATTTTGAGATCCCAGTTTTCAGGGATAATACCAATATCGGTCTGTTTGTAACCCGGTTTTACTGCCATTTGAACCCCATCGTCTCCAGGTGGTCTGCTACCTTGCCTGCCAGATCGTTCACATCCTGCGCCAATTGCGGCAGCGGAGCAGCGTAGCATTCGGCCAGTTCGGTGATGCGCCCGCTGAGGGCCTGCGAAACGCGTTCCAGTTCGCCCTGCACCTCCGCGGCCAGGGTCGCCAGCCATTTATCGTCCACCACCAGGTTTTTGATCTCGTCTTCGGTGAGCTGCTGGTATTGCTCTATCACTTTCTCATCCAGTTCTTTCTGTGCGGCTTTGATGGTCTTGTTGGCTTCTGCTAAATGATCCATCAAATCGCGATAGGCTTCCAATACTTGAAGCTCATCTGCCGAATCAGGATCGCCGCCAATCTCCTTGATGCGGCTGTTCAAGGCTCCCTTGGTGATCTTGCCACGCTCGTTGACCACTTCTATCAGTAAACCTTCTTCACCGCCGTGTTCTTCCTGCAATTCGTTCATTTTGCCGCTCAGGCTTTCGGCCTGGGCTTCCAATGCAGCGATGGCAGCCTGCTCATCGCCCAAATAGCGCGCCACAATCAACTCAGGCGGGATCAGATCGGCTTTGTATTTGAGCCTGCCGATGGTCAGATCGGGCTTTTCTTTGCCGTTACCTTTCTCGGCGGTGATCAGGCGCAAGCGGCCCGCGGTGCCCCAGCCTTCGTCGACGATCAGGTAAACATCGTCTTGCAGGGTCTCGGTCCAGTAGCGTCGTAGGTGTTGGTAGACATCGTATCTGTCGATCAGGCGCGCCGGGGCGAAAGTCGCGAGCAGGTCAGCCCCCAGGGCAGCGATCAAAGCTTTGGGCGAGGCACCCACTTCCAGGCCGATCAACGCCGGTCGGCTACGAGATTGCCAGTCCGCAAAACGGGCCAGTATGCCCTCTTGATAGGCGGCAAATTCCGGGTGATCCAAAATCGTCCCCTTGATTTGGGCCGCCGGAACCCGTAGTTGGGCATAACCGGGGCGGGCTTTCTCGAAGAGCGCCGCACCCAGGCTGGGGAAAACGTCCCAATAAGCCTTCAGGCTCTGAATGTCACGCAGCGGGATGCCGCCCCGTAGGTGGGCCTCGATATCTTGCAGGTCTTCTTCTGCGGCGTTGTCGATATAGCGCGGGATGTTCAGGTTGTAATCGTTTTTGGGATCGCTGATCTCGGCCAGGGGCACCATCCGGGAATATTTGGGAATTTCAAGCTGACCCTGCCAGACATCCACGATTTTCTGGATATCCTGATGCCGCAGGCGGTTTTTGTTGCCATCCTTCTCGAACCCCTGGCTGGCGTTGATCATAAAAATCCCGCGGCGGCCCGCGGCGTTTTCTTTATCCAGGACCAGGATGCAGGCCGGGATGCCGGTGCCATAGAACAGGTTGGCGGGCAGGCCGATGATGCCCTGGATATCGCCCTTGCGCACCAGGTTGCGGCGGATGTCGCCCTCCACGTTGCCGCGGAAGAGCACGCCATGCGGCAGAATGATGGCCCCTTTGGCCGTAGACTTCATCGAGCGCAGCAGGTGCTGCAAAAAGGCGTAATCACCGTTCTTTTGGGGTGGCACGCCATCCTCGAAACGCCCATACAGGTCATTTTCGGGATCGAAACCGCTGCGCCAGGCCTTGTATGAAAAAGGTGGGTTGGCAACCACATAATCAAAGGCCTTCAGGCGGCCATCTTTCTCTTTGTAGTGTGGATCGGACAGGGTGTTGCCCTGCCAGATTTCGGCGGCGGGGTGATCGTGCAGGATCATGTTCATGCGCGCCAGGGCACGGGTGGCGTTGTCTTTCTCCTGCCCGTAGATGGTGATCTTCGTTTGGGCTTCATCGGCAGCTTTGAGCAGCAGCGAACCCGATCCACAGGTCGGGTCATAGATGGTGGTGTCCGCGCTGGTGGCCTGGTTGATGCCGATCACCTTGGCCATGATTCGGGAGACTTCGGCGGGCGTGTAGAACTGGCCCTTGCTCTTGCCGCTCTCGGTGGCGAAGTGGCGCATCAGGTATTCGTAGGCGTCACCGAGCAGGTCATCGCCCTCGGCGCGGTTGCGGCTGAAATCCAGGCCGGGGTCTTCGAAGATCGCCACCAGGTTGGAGAGGCGGTCTTGCATCTCTTTGCCGCGGCCGAGTTTATCGGCATCGTTGAAGTCGGCGGTGTCGATCACGCCTTTCAGATCATTGGCGGCGGCCAGTTCCCCGATGATTTTGTTCATCTGGTCGCCGATGTCTTTGGCACCCTTGAGGGCGACCATATCGGCGAAGCTGCCGCCAGCAGGCACGACGATCAGGGGATTGCGCTGCCCGGCGTATTTATCCGAGACGTATTTGACGAAGAGCAGCACCAGCACGTAGTCTTTGTACTGGGAGGCGTCCATCCCGCCGCGAAGCTCGTCGCAGCTTTTCCAGATGGAAGAGTAGAGTTCTGATTTTTTGAGGGGCATGAGGTTTTCTGTTTTACCTTTAGGGTTGGGATTTACTTCTGATTATCACTATCAATTTTAGTGAC
>CAZLNX010000273.1:0-8496 GCA_964560795.1 uncultured Anaerolineales bacterium
CGAATGCCTGGACAGCGGTCGCCAAAATGATGAAATCAATGGCGACTATGAGTATGCCGCCAATCTGGGCGTACGCTCCACGCCAACCTTCTTCGTCAATGGCATTCCCTTGGTGGGCGCACAGCCCTTCGAAGTATTCCAAGATCTAATCGAGCAAGAACTGGCTGGGGAGATTCCGTAAACACAGAAACTTTAATCGTGATCAAGCACCGCCGCGAGCTAGCTCGCGGCGGTGTCTCGTTTAACATACACTGCTATAATTTGGATATCAAGTAGAGATGTAGAGACGTAGCATGCTACGTCTCTACCCACACAGATGAACGATGACATCCTACGGATTTTCTCCTGAAGGCGAGTTTGAAGATACATTGAGAGATGGCATCACGGCCGCCAAGAATGATAGCCGCAGGCTAGCGCGACGCTTGCTGGAACGCTGCATTCGCATGGACCCATACGATGCGCGCCCCTGGCTCTGGTTAATCGAAATCACCGACGATCCCGACGAAAAACGCGAATATCTAGAATCCGCTTTATCTGCCGACCCTCATAATATGGTTGCTCGCAGAGCCTTGGCATTGCTTACTGGAAAGCTCAAGGAAGAGGATCTATTGCCCATGGGTGAGGGGGTTCAGCCGCGACAGAGCCAGGAACCTGTGGCCGCTCAGACCGAAAAAAACCTGGCCTGCTCTCAATGTGGTGGGAAGACGGAATTCAACCCCAAGAGCCAAACGCTGCGCTGTTTGTACTGCGGCTTCGAACAGGAGATCGACGCCCAACTTGCCGCCGATAGGGGCGAGCAAGTACTCGAATTCGTGCTGCCAACCCAGCGGGGACATCATTGGGCCGAAGCGCAGCATCATCTAAAATGTCAAAACTGCAGCGCTGATAGTCTCTGGCCAATCGGTCAGCGTGGCCTACGATGTCCATTTTGTGGATCGAGTCAGTTAATCGAGTCTCAGGAAACGCAAAACCTGGTTGATCCTCAGGTCATCGGCCCTATAGAAATCGATCAAATGCAGGCACTGCAATTCGCTGAAGACTGGCTGGGCAAAGGCTGGTTTACGCCAGACGATTTATCCGAATCCGCCCAAAAGACAGCCTTACGCCCGGCGTACTATCCCTTCTGGACATTTGACGGCACCCTGGAGCTTCATTGGCGCTGCGAGGTCAACGAAGGCAGCGATGAGGATCCCCATTGGGTATCACGCACCGGGGTAGAGTATGAGATGTTCGATGATGTTCTAATCCCTGGGAGTAAGGCTATTACCCGAAAGAAAGCGGATAAGATTAGCCCCTTCAAATTAAAAGAAGTCGTCGAGTTCAAGCCTGAATTTCTGGCTGGTTGGCCCGCCCTGACTTATGATATTTCTTTAGCGGATGCAACCTTAGTAGCACGCGAAACTATAATCCGAAAATTTCGCAGGTCTATGCACAACAAGATCCTACCCCATCGCAAAAAACGCAACCTTTCAACTGGAACGCACAAATGGAGCGGTATGACCTTTAAGTATGTACTGCTACCACTCTGGATAGGGGCATATCAATACAAGGGGCAGAGCTATTCAATTCTGATCAACGGCCAAACGGGAAAAGTCGTCGGGAAGAAGCCGCGTGATACAGTTAATACCGTTGCCATCATCTTAAGTATTATCCTTACAATTATTGCCATCTTAGTTGGGCTTTACCTTCTGGGGAATTTTATGGGCTGGCTGAATTTTTAATGATGAATTATGAAATTTGAATGGTGAATAGTGAATTCAAAACGATTCGTTTGATTTTCACAATCCACAATTCATCATTCACTATTCACCATTAGCAATTACACTCTCTCCGAGTATAATCCCCCAAACTTTTAATCTGCAATTTTCAAACTTAATCTTATGGCTCAACCACTTGACTTTCAATCAATCATTATCACCCTGCAAGATTTCTGGAACGAAAAGGGATGTCTGATCTGGCAGCCTTACCACACCGAGGTTGGGGCTGGCACCATGAATCCCGGCACCGTACTGCGCGTCCTGGGACCTGAGCCCTGGAACGTCGCTTACGTGGAGCCTTCCATCCGCCCCGATGACGGCCGCTTCGGAGAGAATCCCAACCGTTTCTACCAGCACATACAATATCAGGTTATCCTCAAACCCGACCCCGGCAACCCCCAAGAGCTATATCTGGAATCCCTGGTTGCTCTCGGCATCGATCCCCACAAACACGATATTCGTTTTGTCGAAGATAACTGGGCTCAACCAGCCATCTCTGCCTGGGGTTTGGGGTGGGAAGTCTGGTTGGATGGTCTCGAGATCACCCAATTCACCTACTTCCAACAGGTCGGAGGGCAGACTCTGGATCCCGTAGCCGTTGAGTTGACCTACGGTCTCGAACGCATCGCCATGGCCATCCAGGGTGTGCGCGATTTCCGTGATATCCGCTGGAATCAGAGCATGAATTACGGCGATGTTTACCTGCAAAACGAGCAGGAATCCAGCAAATACGTTTTCGATCTGGCCAATGTCGACCGCCTGCGCCAGATGTTTGACCTCTACGAAGCCGAAGCTGAAGTTTGCCTGGAAAACCAACAGGTGCTGCCAGCCCACGATTATTTGCTTAAGTGCTCACATACCTTCAATATTCTCGACACACGCGGTGCTGTGGGCGTCACCGAACGCGCCGCCTATTTCCGCCGTATGCGCGCTCTGGTGCGTGGCATTGGGGATGCATATATCGAACAGCGCACTCATCTGGAATTTCCCTGGCTCGATGAAGAGACAGCAGACAGCGGTCAGCAGTCAGCGGTCAGCAGTCAGCCCTCAGCCGCGTTGAAGTCTTCCGCTCCCTTGCTCGTGGAAATCGGCACCGAAGAACTGCCCCCAGGCGATCTGGAAGACGCCCTGGCGCAGCTTCGAGATCGTGTTCCCGTCTTGCTGGATGAACTGCGCCTGAAACATGGCGAGATTAAAGTTCTGGGTACCCCACGCCGGTTAGTCGTCCACGTTGAAGATCTGGCCCCCAATCAGGAAGATATCGAAGAATTGGTCAAAGGCCCACCTGCCAACCGCGCCTTCGACGCCGATGGCAATCCTACCAAAGCTGCCGAGGGTTTTGCCCGCTCCAAGGGCGTTGATGTAGGGCAATTGGAAGCCCGCGAGATCGACGGCGGAGAATATGTTGTCGCTGTTGTACAACAAGAAGGCCGCTCCTCGCTCGAAATACTCACCGATGTGCTGCCCAAACTGGTTGCAGATATCCACTTCGTCAAAACTATGCGCTGGAATCAGACCAATGTGGCTTTCTCTCGCCCCATTCGCTGGTTGGCGGCGCTGCACGGCGAAGCCGTGATCCCCTTCGAATACGCGGGACTTCAGGCCGGAGCAAACACACAGGGTTTGCGATTCAGCAAAAACGAAAGCATGGTGATTAAAAATTCGAACGATTATTTCGCCAAGCTCAAGAAAGAAGGCATTTTGCTCGATCCCCACGAGCGTATGTCTGTCATTACAGAGCAAATCACTGCCCTGGCCGAGAAAGTCGGCGGTGAAATCCCCGACGATCCCGATCTGCTCCTCGAAGTCACACACTTAGTTGAAGCATCCATCGCGCTGCTCGGAGAGTTCAACCCCCGTCATCTAGAATTACCGGACGAAGTGCTCATCTCTGTGATGAAAAAACACCAGCGCTATTTCCCCGTCCAGAAAAACGGCGAATTGATACCCTATTTCATCACTGTCGCCAACAAGCCGGGCAATGGCGCTTACGATTTGGTTACTCGCGGCAATGAAGACGTCATTCGAGCGCGGTTTGCTGATGCAGCCTATTTCGTGCGCGAGGATATGGAAAGTAAATTGGAAGATTTTCTGCCTCAATTGGAGAAACTCACCTTCCAGACAAAACTTGGCTCGATGTTAGATAAAGCCCAGCGAATCGAGGGGTTGGTTGATGTGCTAGCCCCCATGCTGGATCTTGCCTCCGAGGAGATCGCCACCACACGCCGCGCCGCGCATCTCTCGAAAGCCGACCTGGCCACCCAGATGGTCGTCGAGATGACCTCCCTTCAAGGGATTATGGGACGTGATTATGCCTTGCATTCTGGCGAACCCGAGGATGTCGCCATCGCCATCTTCGAGCATTATCTGCCTCGCTCATCAAAAGACATCACCCCAGCGACCAAGCCGGGGCTAACCCTCGGTTTGGCAGATCGCCTGGACTCTCTCTCGGGGCTCTTTGCAGCGGGTCTGGCCCCCTCAGGAAACAAGGACCCCTTTGCGCTGCGACGAGCAGCTCTGGGCTTAGTCGGCAATTTGATCACCTGGGATATCGATTTCGACATCCGCGTTGGTCTGGACGCCGCAGCAAAGAATCTTCCCCTTGAAGCCTCTGCCGAATCCCAGACCGAGTGCCTGGACTTCATCATCGGGCGTCTGCGCCAGGTGTTCCTTGATCAGGGTTACGCCTATGATGTTGTCGATGCTGTGGTCAACGCCCAGGGACACAACCCGGCCAAAGCCGCTCAGGCTGTTAAAGATCTCAGTCAATGGGTTGCTCGCGACGACTGGGAAACCATTCTCCCGGCGTATTCAAGATGTGTGCGCATTATTCGATCAGCGGAGATCGGAGAGCTGGGAGCGGTTAGCGATAAGTTCTTCGAGCAAAAAGCTGAACGTGATCTGTTCGTCGCGCTGCAAACCGCTGAAGCCGCAGAACGTTCAAGTGGCTCTGTGAATGATTTCTTGACCGCCTTCGAGCCAATGATCCCCGCCATTGACCAGTTCTTCGAAGATGTGTTGGTCATGGTAGACGACGAGAAGGTGCGTGACAACCGCCTGGCGCTGCTGCAACGAATAGCGGCACTTGCAGATGGTGTCGCTGATATGAGTAAGTTAGAAGGGTTCTAATATTGGTTTGTTGGTTGTTTAGTTGATTGTATAAGAAGTTTCAAGCCGCCGACGGTTGCCTCCGTTGGCGGCTTTTTTGTAAGGAGATGAGATGTCCCAAATACGGCAATCCCCCCATTTGACCATAACGGTAACACCTGCAACAGCCTGGGATGGCGATGTGAAGATCAAGCCCGTAGTTCATGCTTACCCGCCCGAACCGAACCGCCCTGGAAAAGCTGTGGGTGATGTAGTTTTAGTCGATCGTTCACTGCTTGTCTCCCTCGGCCCGGCGGAGAAAGTAAATTCAGCAGCTATCCGTCAGGCTGGTGTGCGGACTGCTCGCTGGTTATTTGATCACTGGTCATCCAATGTGGGGCTGGACTCGATAGCTTTTGCATCGCTAGACGTGAATAATGCCCTGGAAGCCTTCTGCGAGGGGCTACTCCTGGGGGCGTTCCGCTTCGACCGCCACAAATCCGATGTTGGAAACCCGGTTCTGGTAGATGTACATGTTCTGATAGATGATGATTCTTCCGTAGCAAATAAAATTGACCGTGTTTCAGCAATCATCGCTGGGGTAAATTTGGCCCGCGAGTGGAGTCACGAACCGGCCAATATTATCAATCCCGCTACGTTGGCCGAACGCTCCAGAGATTTGGCCGCTGAGACAGGGCTGTCAGTAACCGTTCTGGGAGAAAATGAACTCTCAGAGATGGGCGCAGGAGCGATCATCTCCGTGGGGTTGGGCAGCAAGACTCCCTCCCAAATGATCATCCTGGAACACAAGGGCTCCACGGCAGATTCAGCCCCTGTGGTTGTGGTGGGTAAGGCAATCACCTTCGATACTGGTGGATACTCGCTCAAAGATAAAGCTGGCATCGTGGGGATGAAGTTCGATAAGTGCGGTGGCATGGCCGTTATTGGGATCATGCAAGCCATAGCAGAGCTTGACCTGTCCATACCAGTGATTGGTATCGTCGCTGCGGCGGAGAATATGATCTCTCAGGATGCCTACCGGCCCAACGATATCATCACCAGCCTCTCAGGCAAAACCATCGAGATCATCAGCACCGACGCCGAGGGGCGTATGGTGCTGGCTGACGCCTTGACTTATGCTGCCGC
This sequence comes from uncultured Anaerolineales bacterium, assembly GCA_964560795.1. Classification (GTDB taxonomy): domain Bacteria; phylum Chloroflexota; class Anaerolineae; order Anaerolineales; family UBA11858; genus NIOZ-UU35. The sequence goes on from CAZLNX010000273.1 coordinate 5,991, forward strand.
CCAATATAAGCCGCGTGCCATTATCGACCTGGCAACCTTAACTGGTGGCGTCCGAACCGCACTAGGAAGTGTACGAGCGGGATTGATGACCAACGACGGTAAATTGGCAGAACAACTTTATGAAGTCGGGGAACGCACATCTGAACGCTTGTGGCGGATGCCGTTAGACGAGGAGTACTTCGAACTGATCAAGGGCGCAGACAGCGACATCAAGAATTCGGCGGGAGTGCCTACTGCCTCACCCATTGTTGGAGGCATGTTTCTCAAGCAGTTCGTTCCTGATGAAGTCCCCTGGGCACATATTGATATCGCCGGAACCGCCACCGTAGAGAAATCTAAAGGGATTCGGTTAGCTACAGGTTTTGGGGTGCGATTGATTTTAGATTATTTGGCAGGCTTGATTTGATAACGTCGATGCAAATCAACATTTAGAAAACGGGCTTCGTATTGAAGCCCGTTTTTCATTCATTTCTGAAAATCATCGATATATGCTTTGATCGATGGAAAGCCGGTAAGCTTTTCATAAAAGAAATTGTTGACAATGTTGATCACTTCTGCACGGGCAGCCTCGACTTCCGCTATCAAGGGTTGGCCACTTTTCTGTTCTTCCAAACCATTCCGTAAACGCAGGAGATGGCGAACAATAGTAACTTCCTCGTCTCCCTCTAAAGTCTCGATGACGGCCAAAATGAGCTTATCAGCCTGGGATTGAACGCTCTCCATGTCAATAGTCGCTCCAGGCTGGCTGCATTCATCCACCGTGCGAATTACCGACCAGACCTGATAAAGCATCGAAGTCGGCTCGTCGAAGAGTTCACGCACGAAGGCAGCCTCTTCATAGCGTCCATCGAGGCGGAATATGTTGTACATGCGCTTGGCGGCTTTGCCATAATTGATATCTTTGGTCAAGTATTTATTGACTTCCCCCTCAAGCCGCTCTACGTATTCATCGATAGCATTTGCCGAGACATGTTGGGCTAGCTTGGAAAATATCGGCACTGACTCGGCTTCCAGGTAAACCTCCTGGAAATAGGGATCCAGGTAGCCATCCAGAGGTGTGATGGTGCCATCTGGCGCTTCCCAAGTGACATCCAACATATTGCTGGCATTGACCAGTTGCCCTCTTGCGGGGTCAGCAACTACCCAATCGAGCTTGCACCAGCCGGGGTCCAGGGCTGCTTGATCCCATAGAATAGCAGCTGGTTTACCATCTAGCGTTTGAGCCTCGATCTGCTTGGCTTTTATATCATCTACAGACCAGGAGATCGGCGTGCCTTCTTTTTTCGTGCGACCATCCACAACCACATCCTGAGGGTAGTTGCCCATCTTGACTTCCATTAATTGATAAGTAGCACCTGTAGCAGCTTCTAGCGCTTTCTCACGCATGATATCAGCCAGTATCTGGCAAGCAGCATCTTGTGTGTCAGCAATGATATTTACACGTTCGAAGTAATCGGCATCGCCAGGATAGATTTGCATTTTGGATTGGGCCGCTGAACCTGAGAGAGCCAAGGCCGTCTCCACCTTTCCAGGAATATCTAAGAATTCCACCAGCCGCCCCAACTCCCGAAAATGATTCAGGTCTTCAGGGCTAAAATCCAGCATGGTAACGCGATGTCCAAAGATCCCCTCGCGATCATCATAAACAATATCATCCTCCTGTTCGGCGGCCATCGCTGTCAACCAACGGAGCGCTTCAGTTTCATCAATTCCAACTCCCAGGCGCACTGCGGAATCGATAATTCTCTGTAATTCAGCGGGTGGGGTAGATTGGGGCTCACTCATGATTCCTCCTTCAATAAGTGATAATCAACTAAGAAACTACTTTCAGCAAAAATTCCTTACACAATACTTATTTATCATTCCCCTTCATTTCTCCGACAATACTGCGGAAAATTTCTGCCTGATCCAAGGCATCTTGCAAAGCATGGTGAGTGAGATGATGTTCTCCCAGATAACGTTGTGAAATGCTATCCATGCCGGTTTCTTTCCACGAAATACCATGAAGGCCCATATAGAGAGCTTTTATGTCCAGCGCTTTATGGCCGAATGGGTTATAACCTAAAAATCGATGGAAGTAATCGTTGATGAACATCCAATCGAATGGCGCGTTGAAAGCAACGAATACAGGTTGGGAATCTTGGGGGGTGACTAACGTGATCCAATCAGAAAAACGCTCCATGGCTACCCGAGGGGAGAGCCCATTCTCTTGAAGTTCATCAAGACTCAATTGACTTACTTCTAATGCCTCAGGTATATATGCATCGTTCACAGGTTGAATCTCAATATAGAAAGTATCACTTGGATCAAATACTGTGCAAGCTCCAATGGAAAGGAGGGAATACAGACTTGGTGTTGGCCCCGCGGTTTCAGCATCAACAGAGATATAGAGTTCTCGTTTTGGATCAGACATCAAATATACTTTACAACATATTATTTAATAATGCAATGAGTAGTTTTATCAGTTCAATGAGACACTAATAAATTCTGTATCAATTTGTGCTTA
>CAZLNX010000274.1:0-8484 GCA_964560795.1 uncultured Anaerolineales bacterium
GGCACGATGATAAAAGAAGCTAATAAATTGGCCGCGCGCGTGGAAGTCGCTTGCGATGAAATCACCACTGCGCCGCTGACCATCAGTAACGACTGCACAGTGGTCAGGGCAACGACTTGTATAAGCAAGACTGGCTCGGGAGTCCATCCCACCTGGCGGTATACGCCATACAGGTAAACGCCAATCCCCAGGTAGCTGGCCAGAAGCGGGGGCAGCATCACGGCGATAAGTTTGCCTAAGTACAATTGAAAATCTGTCAAAGGGCTGGATAACAATGGCTCGATGCTGCGGCGCTCTTTTTCTCCTACAAAGCTTTCCAAGGCGATTACCAGTGACACAGAAATCGGGAAAAAGCCGACTACCATGAGTAAGAAGGGTATCAGGCGATCTCCAATCACCGCGGCGCCAAATTCCTCTACGAAACTGACAGCTTCCCGAGCGGTGAAATTCATCAATGCTGGAAAGAATAACGTGAGAACCAGAATCGGTACTAAAATACGCCAATCACGAAACTGATCACGGACTTCACGCCGGGTGACAATAAATGCAGGTGCCAGTTTAGACAGCATCCAGTACCTCCTCGCCATCGGGCGCATTGACCGCTTCCAGGTAAACCTGTTCCAGGCTGCGCGGGACTTCTTGTAAACTGATGACCGGAATGCCTTGATCCAGCAGTGCGCGCAACATGAGTGGATTATCTTCTTCAGGATTGGATGAGCGGAAGCGAATCCACCGGCTGCCTTGGGCGCTGACAGTGACTCCGGGAGGGAGTGCCGAAGGGCTGCCGTTTAGCGTGCTCGCTAGTTGAATTTCGAATTCCCCAGATCCTAAGAGCAGCTGTTTTAGGGCTAAAGGTGTTCCTTTGGCGATGATTTTCCCTCGCCGAATGATGGCAATTTGGTCGGCCAATTCCTCCGCTTCTGCGAGATTATGCGTGCAAATGATGATCGCTCGCTCCGCGGAGCGTAACTCCTTTATGGCATTCCGCACCAGTCGTGCACTTTCAGGATCCATTGCCGAGGTGGGTTCATCAAGTAGTAATACAGGTGGATAGTGCAGCAAGGCACGCGCTAGCGCTAATTTTTGCCGCATTCCTTTGGAATACTCACCAATGCGTCGATGCTGCTCATCAGCTAAACCGAAGCGCGCTAAAAGCTCTTCCACACGTTGATAACGGTGGTTTGGGTCCATCCCATATAACTGGCCGTAGAAATCAAGGTATTCAAATGCCGGCATGCGCGCATATAAACCATGATTTTCAGTCAGAACGCCTACGGAAGAGCGGACTTTCTGAGCATCTTTGACTATATCGAAACCGGCTACATGCGCTGAACCGCTTGTTGGCCTCAAAATCGAAGTCAACATGCGCACGGTAGTGGTTTTCCCAGCTCCATTGGGTCCTAACAGAGCTAATACTTCTCCAGCCCCCACGCTCAAATTGACCCCATCAACTGCTAAGAAGTCTTCAAATTTTTTTGTGAGGTCTTTTGTTACGATCATAAGATATCATTACATACAGATAAAAGAAAAGGGAGGCGAAAGAGCCTCCCACGATCAGAATGATCGCTTATAAATCTATCTTTTTCTATGGCGCCAAAATAGCGCTAATGCTGAAAGTGTTGCAACGACAGCCATAATGGACTGATTGGTGTTGATCCCGGCTACTTGCGCTGAATCCAGGCGTAGAAATTCCAATAAGAAACGTCCAATGGGGTAGCCAATCAGATAAACCAATATTAAATCACCAGCAATCAAACGCTCAGTAAATTTCTTACCCAACCAGAGTAGCAAAACCATATTGGCCAGATTCCAAATAGATTCGTACAAAAAGGTCGGGTGGAAATGTGTGAATTGCTCATATCCTGGCACGCGGTTGATTGGGTCGATAAATATTCCCCAGGGTAGATCAGTAGGTAGTCCATATAGTTCCTGGTTGATAAAATTCCCCCAACGACCAATGGCCTGTCCCAGTGCCAGTGATGGGGCAACGATATCTGCCCATGTAGCAAAACTGGTGCCTCGCTTACGGCACAAAATATACAGGGCTAGCGCACCACCGATCACTGCTCCAGGTATGCCCAACCCGCCTCGCCAGATCGCCAGCGCGTCCAATGGATGCGTAAGGTAATACTTGACGGTGATGCCTTGCTCAACCATCGATGGGGGTGGTGTAAAAATATGCCACAAACGCGCCCCAATGATGCCACCAATCAGCACCCAGGTTAGGCTATCCCAAACGAATTCGGTATCGAGTTCGTTCTTACGGGCGCGATAATGGGCCAACCAGGCTCCTGCCACAGCCCCCGTCATCAGGATTATGCCGTAAAAATGTACAAAAAGAGGTCCAATATTGAATCCAACAGGCATAGGTTTTAATTCCGTGTGCTCTTCATGTCTTCGTGGGCCTGACGGCGAACATGCAAGATGCGGTGCAGGGCAGTAATATTGGCAAATAATGCGATAATCCCAACACCAATTTTAGGGAAATTTAAAACTAAGGATGGGAGCAAAACCATATAGCGTTCCATGCGGGTCATGATGCCGACTTTGGCTTCATAATCCAAGGCTTCAGCGCGAGCACGCACATATGAAACCAACACTGATCCAGCCGCTGCCAGGTAAACCAATCCACTGCCGATCCAATCACCAGCCTGAAGGTAATAGATAATCAAGGCAAAGTATGTGACCAACTCTGAGTACCGGTCGGTGACCGAATCTACAAAGGCGCCAAACGTGGATGGCTCACCACGCAGACGGGCCATGGTTCCATCAAGGGCATCCAGTGGTACCATGACCATGAGAATTAAACCGCCAACCAGCATGTTCCCTCGTGCAAGAAAAACAGCCCCAACGGCGTTGCCAAGCAGCCCAATCAGGGTTAGCGCATTGGGAGTCAGCCCAATGCTGAGCAAAAAGGCCGCTATTGGATCGAGTATGCCTTTAAAAAGGCCTCGCATCAGATCAGTAAATGATTTTGGTCTCTCTTGTTTTTCTGCTAATTGGGTCACTTGATGTACTCTGCCTTTCGTAAATGATGTTGGCGTATGCTATCGTATGGGTTTGGGGCTGTCAATCCTCATTATCACTGTCAGCTAGAATATCCATCAGATCATCATCCTCATCGATGAGCACATCCCGCTCTCGGCCGCTGCCCTGAGAAGGGCCAACGACCCCGATCTCTTCTAATTCGTCCATTAAGCGCGCCGCTCGCGGGTAGCCAACACGCAACTGGCGCTGCAACATCGATGTGCTGGCTTTCTGGGTTTGCTGAACAAGGCGCACTGCTTGTTCGATGAGGCCATCGCGATCGGATAAGACAGCCTCTTTCTCTAGCATCTGCTCCCAGGGGGGAATCTCTTCTTCATCTTCCTGATAGGATTTCTGCCAAAAATTGACTACTTGCTCCAGTTCCTGATCGGTAATCCATACTCCTTGGACACGGATCGGACTGCCAGCCTCAGGGGGTAAGAAAAGCATATCGCCATTGCCCAACAGGTGCTCCGCGCCGGGAACATCCAGGATCACGCGCGAGTCTATTGAAGAAGCTACAGCGAAAGAGATGCGTGCCGGGAAATTTGCTTTGATCAGGCCCGTGACCACGTCGGTGCTGGGGCGTTGCGTGGCCAGCACGAGGTGGATTCCTGTTGCGCGTGCCAGTTGGGCAAGCCGCACCAAGGTATGCTCTGTCTGCTCGGGGGCGGACATCATTAGATCTGCCAATTCATCAATCAGAACCACAATGCGCGGCAGTGTTTCTCCGTCTTTGCGGCGCGCAACTTTACGGTTATAGGTGTCAAGATTGCGCGAACGCGATTCCTCCAGAATGATATAACGCCTGTCCATCTCAGCAACAACCCAACGCAAGACCCCCAAAATGCGCTCTAATTGAGTTTCGACTTTGCCATACAGATGCGGCAAGCCATTAAAGCGGATCAACTCTACCATTTTGGGATCGATCATCACCAGTCGCAGCTCTTTAGGTGAGTTGCTCATCGCCAGGCAAGTTGTGATTGCAGCGATATTCACCGATTTTCCTGAGCCCGTTGTTCCGGCAATCAACATATGCGGCATGGTCGAAAGGTCAGCCACAACCGCTTCACCGGAGACATCTCTGCCTAAAGCGATTGCTAGCGGAGATTTGGTTTTTTGGAAGGTATTCGACTCTAAAAGTGGGCGCAGGCGAACGATAGATGATGTGGCATTAGGCACTTCGATACCGATATATGAGCGGCCAGGTACGGGTGCCTGGATTCTCAAGCGTTCAGCCGCCAGCGAAAGAGCCAGATCGCGCTGCAACCCCGCTATTTGTGAGACGCGTACCTTGCGCAGCCGTGCAAGCTCATCTTCCGTGGCGCCCGGCTTGGCGATATACCCAGGCTCTACTGCAAATTGCGTCACGGTGGGCCCCACCTGGAAGCCAACTACTTTCGCTGGGATGCCAAACTCATCCAAGGTTTGTTCGATCATCCCGGCGCGTTGGTTGATATGCCGTTCACTGGGCTTCGCAGCGCGTTCACTGGCTAATAGGTTTAAACTAGGTAGGTTTTCGGGGCGTGGGACAGGCGTCGCGGGGCGTTCGTCGTTATTCTGCTCTACACGGAATTTTTTGCGAAATTCGGGTGCCACGCGCTGCGGTTTCTTGGGAGATTTGCGCGGCGTGGTGGTGAGGGATTCTGCTTCCCCAACAGGCGCAACGCTGACAGCAGGCCCGTTGGTTGCTGGTATGCCTGGAGTGGATCCTGCTCCCATGGTTCTCTCAAGCATGGCAGTCAATTTGCCTGTCAAATCCAGGCCAATTACCACAAATATAAAAAATGCTATAAATACAATCCCCATTGCTATGAATGGATTGAGAAAACTCGAGATCAATTCCGACAACCCCCAGCCGACCAGACCGCCGTCCAGACCGCGCTCAGCGCGCGCTAAATCCCCGCCATTGACTAATGTAAGCAGGGCAATAAAGGCGAACGTTGCCCCTTCGAGAGCCAAAACGCGTATCCAATGGATGTTGATCTCCTCTCCCGCGCGCCGGCGCAGCATAAACAAGCCCCAGGAGCCCCCTGCCAAAACCAGCGCCAAGCTTCCCCATCCCAACCATCGTCGCAAGAATGTGGTTAGAGCCAAAATCAAAGAACCACCAGCGAGACCCGGAGCGATCAGCCCGAGCAAAAGCATCAACGAAATCGCTAAAACAACAACCCCGCCGATATCCCATGCAAAACGCTCGAAACGCATCCAAAGACGGAATAACGATTCCATCCAAGGTGGTCCGGTAGGGGCGGGCCGGCTAGATTTCTTTGATGTTGAGCTTTTCTTCTGTGCCATAGAATCCCTATGTACCAATATCTTTGGCATCACTTTGATCCTGTTTCCTCTCGATACGAGAGGCTGCAAAGATGCCAACCAGAATAAGTATAGCACCAAACGCCATCAGGGCTGAGGGCACCTCTTTCAGGAAGAAATATGCCAGAATTGCCGAGCCAATCGGTTCGCCCAGCAAGGTGATCGAAACATACGCTGCCGAAAGGTAACGCAAAGCCCAATTGAATGTTGAATGTCCTAATAGTTGAGGCACCAGGGCCAAAAGCAGCAGCCAGAGATAAACCTTTGGGGGATAACCTGAAAGCGATTCGCCGGCTGAGAACATAAAAATATTCAGAATGAGGGCAGCCATTCCGTAAACTACAAAGATGTACGGGATCAGTGACATCTTCTCTCGTAAGCGCCGACCGATGAGCAAGTAGCCAGCACCTGTCCAGGCACCACATAGAGCTAAGAAATCGCCCAAGAAGGCCTCCCCAGCCACGAATTCAGAAAGAGGAGGGCAGGTCATCGAAGCGCCCGTCCAGGTGCAAGAATCACTCAGGCCTACGATTGTGCCCCCGATCAATGCCAATCCCATGCCAAAAAATACTGGACGAGAGACTGGCTCACGGATGGTAAGCGGGGCAAGCAATGCCACCCACAGAGGTGATGTGCTCACCAAGACCACAGAACTGGCCACGGTAGTGTATTCTAACGATGTGATCCAGGTGGCAAAGTGCACTGCCAGGAAGAACCCAGAGAGTAATGCCAAACCTAATTCCCGAGGCGTGAGGGTGCGCAGTTCGGAGCGATGTTTGATGAGCGCAATCCCCGCTAAGATTATAGTCGCCAATGTCAGTCGACCCGCGGCGATGACAATCGAGGGGGCATCTGCCTGGGCATAGCGAATGAATATTGAAGATGTCGAAACGGCCAGGATACCAAAAGGAATGGCAATTTGTGGGGGGACAGGTGGCTTGGATGGGGAATTCATGCGCCGATTATATCTCTAAATCAAGGGGTGGAAAGCCAACTGCGTTGGCTGAAATTGTAAACATTCGTCCAACGCGGTTGGGCTGCTACCCTTTAATTTGGAGAATGATTTTCTTCAGTTAACGCGCGGCCTGGGAATGTGCCAGATCACTTTTCCCATCAAGTTTTTCTTTGAAATTGGACCAAACCGGAAACTATCGACGCTATGTGGATGGGTGCCTGTGACAAATAATTGATCGTTATCTCCCTCATAGTGAGCAAACTTTTTGATCATGGTTCCGTATTCGTCATGTCGGAAAACAAGAATATCTCCCGGTTTGAGAGATTTAAAGAAAAAAGGATTTCGTAGAATTTGCCCATCAAGTCTTACGAGCACTACGAAATCCCCTTCTTGGAACTCAGGTGAGAGGCTGTTGCCAGTTACTTTTATGATTTTTATCATAACCAGGATTTCCCACCCCGAAAAGGTGACTGAAAAATGGGTGTGCGTGGGCGTACGCACCACGCACACCCATTTTTCAGTATATGCTTGCGAAGGCTTTAGCCCGAGCAAGTATTATAGATCGGCGTAAACCATTTCCAACGCTGGAGCGTAGGGGGCTTTTGCCTTCTTGGTGTTGACACCCTTGATGGCCCAGAAGATCTCGGAGAATTTGTTGATCGCCTCTACGAAAGCAACGCCGGCTTCGCGGTCAGCAGTTTGGCGGGCTTTGGAGCCCAACTTCATGATTTTGTGTACCAACTCAGGGAGTTCAGGATACTGGCTGACATGGTCTGGGCTGATGAAGTCACCCCAAATCACGCGTACTTCGTGCTTGGCTTTCTCGGCATGCTCTTCTTTGACGGCTACGTAGCGGGACATGCTGTTCTGGTAGGCTACGCCTTCGCCTTCGAGGGCTGCCATCAAATCCATCATGCGTACAACGGTAAGTGCGTTAATCTGTGCAACGATGGGATCATAAATACCACAAGGGACATCACAGTGAGCTTTGGCTCGCTCAAAACCGAATTTTTCATCCAATGCTTTGAAGAATTTGTAAATCATTTTGACCTCCTATGGCTCAAAAAGGGTTTATGCATTCGAAATAGTTGACGTTCGCGATCATAATTAATAAGACAATTTCTGTCAAGTTAGAAGCTAATATTTAAGAACTCTTTCATAGAAAATTCATATATAATGACGCATAATGACGACATGGATCTATCTTTCACCCCACCTGGATGATGTTGCTCTTTCTCTTGGGGGTTTGCTTTGGGAGCAAGCCGCTGTTGGAGAAGATGCGTCTGTTTGGACGATCTGTGCAGGCGACCTGCCTGAAGCGCCTCTTTCCACCTTTGCTGAGAGCTTGCATGCCCGTTGGGGAACGGGAGGTGCAGCGATGGTCGAGCGGCGCGCGGAGGATGTTGAATCTTGCGGCATTATGGGCGCCTCGTATCGGCATTTTTCCATCCCGGACTGTATTTACCGTCAATCGGAAAAAACGGGAGCGTTTCTTTATACATCGGAGGAGTCATTGTTCGGGCCTCTGCACCCTGATGAGCAGATCCTTGTTCGGAAGCTGAGTCAAACCCTGAAAGCGGCACTCAACCCTGATGTCAATTTGGTCTGCCCCTTAGGGTTGGGGAATCATGTCGATCACCAATTAACGCGCGCGGCTGCAGAAGGTCTCAATATCCCCCTATGGTATTACGCAGATTATCCTTATATGAAAGGGATTCCTGACTGGCATCCCGTGAATATGAACTCCGTACATTTTCCAATTTCTGAAAAGGGGATTCGCGCATGGCAGGATTCGGTTGCTGCACATCACTCGCAAATCAGCACATTTTGGGACGATATCCCTGCAATGCGCCTTGAAATCTTAGGTTATGCAAGGCAAATGGAGGGGGTAATTCTCTGGAAATCACACTGAACTAATGTTCTAAACTAGCCCTTGCATTGGGAAAAAAACTATGCTAAAATCCCGGCCGCGGCGCAATAGGACACATTGTCCTAACTTATTGACGCCGCTCCTTATTTACATATTGCTGGTGTGCCCCGATAAGCAAAGATTGTAGGTAAGGGCTTTTTTAACGATTTCGATGAAAGAGAAATATTAGGAGGGGCAAAGGAAGAACGATGCCACCAACATACTTGACCCAAGAGGGTTTTGAGAAACTCCAACAGGAACTTGAGTATCTCCGCAC
>CAZLNX010000275.1:0-8384 GCA_964560795.1 uncultured Anaerolineales bacterium
TAATTGGTTTGTGGCGAGCAGTTTATTCAGTTTTAGCCCACCGCCCTGGATTTGGTCGCAGGGTCATAATTGTCGGTGCTGGGTGGGCAGGGAAAACGATCGCGCACGCGATCTTTGAAAATGCCGAGCACCATTATCAAATTGTTGGGTTTGTAGATGATGAACCCGAGAAGCAGAATTCGATCGTATTCTTGGACAACGATAACCATAGCGATTCAGAAATTCACAAAGACAACCTTGAGCTATCTCGAAATGCCACGCTACCTGTTCTCGGATCATCTGAAAATCTAGTTACCTTGGTTAAAGCGCAGCGTGTTTCAGAGGTTATTTTGGCAGTTACACATGATATCAATTCATCTCTGTTTCAAGCGATATTGGATGCGAAAGAGTTGGGTATCCAAATAACACATATGCCTGTGCTTTATGAACAGCTTACTGACAGAGTGCCTATCGAGCACATTGGCGACAATTGGTATGTAGCATTACCGCTTGACTCTGCAGATGCAAGTGGTTTCTATGTGGTGGCTAACAGATTATTTGATATTGTAGGTGCACTCATTGGGTTGTTGTTGCTGCTTCCGTTTCTTCCCTTAGTAGCTTTATTGATTTATTTGGATTCTCCTGGCCCGATCTTCTATTCCCAAGAACGCGTCGGAAAGGGCGGAGAAATATTCAACCTCATAAAATTGCGCACGATGATTCCGGAAGCAGAGAAGGAGGGTGCAGAACGTGCCAGAGTTGGCGATGATCGAATTACGCGTATAGGACGCTTATTGCGGAAGATCCGTCTTGATGAGATGCCACAATTGTTGAATGTTCTCAAAGGTGAAATGAGCGCTGTCGGCCCACGACCTGAGCGCCCCGAACATCTGGCCGAGTTGGATGACGAAATTCCGTTTCATCGCTTGCGCAATTCTGTCAAACCTGGCATGGCAGGTTGGGCCGTGGTTAATTATGGCTATATTGAAAGCCTGGAAGATGCGAAGATTCGCTTGCAATATGATTTGTACTATGTCAAGCACCAATCGATCTGGCTGGATATTACCATTTTGTTGCGCACATTTTGGCAGATGATCTTACTAAAAGGGCGATAACCGTTTAGATGGGCAGTACTTCTGCAATGATTGATAAAAGTATTTCCAATAAATATTATATTTGGGCGATAATCTTTTTTGGCATCAGCATTTGGTATGCTGTTCTAGTTGACCTCCCCGCGGGATTGGCGAATTTCTTTGTTTCGAAAAATGATGTTAATACCATTCCCGCGAATTTTAGCCCTACCATAATTGCACTTTTAGAGCAGTTGTATGCATTACTGCAGATGGCGGATTATTCTGGTGGTATACCATGGCATAAAATGGGGAAAGATTTCCTTCTGCTTGTTTCTCTCTTCTTCGCAGGTATTGGAATCTTCAAGGGTGGGAATCTAAAGAAATATGTGACGGTGAAATCTCCTATCTGGATCAGCTATTTGAGCCTACTGGTTATAATCTCTATTCTTGGAGTTATCTCTTTTGTGCGTGATGGGTATTGGCCTGTGCTGATAGGCTTGCGGGCTCACATCGCTTTAGCTGCCTTTGTTGTCGGGTTGAATTTGCTCCCTGACGATTTGCGTAAACTGTGGAATTGGGTCAAACTTCTACTGCTGATTGAACTTCTTTTATCGCTGGCCCAGCGTTGGTTCCAGATTCAGAATCAAGTTTGGGATTTTCAGGAACGTTCCCGGGGATCTTTTCATGAGGTCAATTCCTTTGGTCTTTTCTTGGCAGTTTCCCTTGTTTATTCGCTTATTTTCTCGCAATCTAAATTTGATCGTTGGGGATTTTCGTCGATGATATTTGTCATGATCGCACTAACACGTTCGCGCACCGCTATTTTGTTGAGTGTGATTATCATCGGCATTTATCTTTGGACTCGAATTCGATCTGCGAAATTAAAGGGAATATTTGTCGGGATCCTGGTTTTGGCATTGCCTTTTTCGCCTCTATTATTAGGATGGTTATCTGGCCGCCCTGAGGTTGTGCAGAATTTTCTGGCTTTGCGTGGTACCGGACCTGTTGCGTATCTTCTATCTGCATCACCGTTAGATACATTTTTCGGGATGGGGCTAGGGCGCGGCACTACATTAATGATTAACCTTGAAACGGTGACTGGCTTAACCCCTGATGCTAGTTATGATAATCTAATTGGCAGTGCATTGGTTCAGGGCGGCGTCCTGTTGTTGATATTATCAATTGCATATCTCGCCTCGCCAGTTATTCGGTCCCGCTCCCGATTTGTCCCGTTAGTTGTTACTGCGCTATCGCTGGCGTCTGCAGTAGCCATCCCATATTGGGAAGTGTGGCCTGTAAATATCATGGTTATGTTGATATATGGTTATTTGGCAGGAGTACAATTAAGAGAGGAATATGCTACCCATACCGACATAATTTCCATTTGAAAATAAACGCTATTGTCGGATGGGTTGTGTTTGTGTCGGGATAACGGTATAATGCCGGTCGGTATTTTTTGCCTTTATTCAAGGGGGGAGATAGTGATGTATGTAAGATCCGTTGATCGGAGTACTCGGTTTATCATCTTCAATAGCAGATCTGGTAGACCTGATCTGAGCAACTCTGCGCGGATAAGATAACCCGCTTATGCGGGATAAAACAATCAAGATAGTCTGGAAGGCTTCGCCGATGTCGGAAGGGCGGAGCCTATTTAGCTACGGAGTTTATGAATGGAAAAATCTCCTACAGAATTTACTGATTTTGACTTGCGAGAGAGGCTGAAGCTTCTCTTTCGTTATAAGTGGATAATACTGATTCTGATGATTCTGGCAGCTGTAGCTGCCTGGGCGGCAAGCGAATATGTGCTACCGAAACAATATCGCGCCTCGGCTGTAGTCAAGGTTACTAACCTCGAGCAACCTCAAGAAGAAGTTTTAATAATCAGCCGCCCCTGGATGAGAATCCAGTTTATGCCTAGAATGCCAGATGGTCCTGGGTTGGAACAAATGGCGCGTTCTGATGTAATTCTCGGCCAAGTGGCTCAGTTGGCACCAGAATTTTTACAGTCAGCCTTCAGGGCAAATTATAGAGGCAACGAAGCAGTAGAGTTGGATGTTACTCATTCTGATCCTGAAAAAGCGGCTGAGTTAACCAACTTGTGGGCACAGACTTTGGCGACTCACCTGGAGACGGAGTACAACATTTACCAGTCTTTGGTGCAGCTTGAAGAGCATGTCGAAGCAGCCTATCAAGATTTAGAGAATGCCGAAACTGCCTTGAGCGATATACTTGTGGATAGCCAATTGCGCGTCTTGGAGATAAGGATGGATGTGGTCGAATCGAACTTGAACCATTCTTTATCCATTGTCCAGCGCAACAATTCATTGATTGAAGATGCACTAAGATTGGATGCGCAATTGTCTGGAATGCCGGGGGACGATGCATTGACTGTGAGTCAGGGCGTCACATTGCTGTCCTTGTTCCAACGCACTGCTAGCATTGCTGGTGACCAGCAGGGGATGATAGCATTGAATAATTTGTTTCCGGAAGGTTATTCTGTTTCACAGGCCATAGATGAATTGGGTGAATTTATTGCTTCACTTCAGATACAGACGGATGAGTACGAGGTGCAAATTGTGGATCTCGAAACACAAATAACATCATTGTCTGACAAAATTGCTGGTATCGAGGGTGAAATTGTCCTATATACACGGCAGCGCGACTTAGCAATAGATGATGTCGTCATTATGCAAGCGCAAATGATAGAGGCGAATAATTTAGTTGAGCAAGACAGACAGGTAGCCGAAGTACTTAGCAGTGCAGAAGTTCCTGAGGACCCCATTAGCCCTAACATACTTATGAATGTAACTTTGGCACCTGCAATTGTGCTCATGTTGGCTGTATTTCTTATTTACTTGATTGAATGGTGGCTTATCCCTGTTAGCGAGGAATCAAAGAATTAATTATGTCTGAAGATTTAACTTTGGATCATTTGCGCAAATCAGCCAGCGATATAAAGGCCCGTGTAGATGGACGTCGTCGAAGATTTGCAGAATCTTCGCCGGGGATTCTGGCAGTTTTACGTAGCCGCGTCTTTCATCTATTACTGTACTATTTGCGCCCAAGGATTGTTAGTGTCTTTTTTATTAGCGCGTTGAATCTACTCAGTGCGCTCATGGGCGGGGCTCGTGTAGTTGTACTTATAGCTGTATTGGGTTCACTGATTGGTGAGACGATTGATCTAGCAGATAACGTTGGAGTACTTGGGCTGGATGTACCCCTCACATTTTTAGAGTCCTGGTTTGCTAGTGATAATGGTCTTTTGAATGGATTACTGGTTCTGATCGCCTTTACCATCCTTTCTGAAATTTGTGTTTTTACCGCAAAATATCTGGCACGTCGGATTCAGGCTGAACTTAATCTCGAAGTTCGTGAGGATTTGATCAGTCAGCTCTTTCGGTTGGAGTTGAGTTACTTTGATGATAACAAATCAGGTGATATCGCCTATTTACAAAATGCTTTGGTTGGACGATTCACAAGTCTATTACCATCAATGCAAGCCATGCTTTCAGCTGTTCTGGATTTGGCGATTGGCTTTGCTCTACTGATCGCAATTTCTGGCTGGTTAGCTATGCTGTTAGGAATATTAGGTGTACTATCCACGTTTGTTACCAGGCTTTTTGCGAGGCGTACCGGGCGCATGAGTTTTGATGCGGAAGAGGCCAGTCGACTTGCATCGACGCATTTTTTGGAGACACTCTATGGTGTTCGTTTAGTCAAGCAGGGCGGACAGGAAGGACGCGTCAAAGAGACATACAAAACTCTTGCCAGGAATCGAGAGCGCGCTGTCTTTAATTTAGGAAACTACAAGGATTTTGGTGGATCTATAATTCGCTTTGGTGGGTTATTTGTGATGATGTCAGGTGCGTATGCGGCCAGCGTGCTGGCAGGTCTTAACTTACTTGGCAATGTTAGTCTCGGGGTTGGTTTCCTGTATCTTGCAATGCGGATTTCTGGCTCAGTGAATCAAATCCAGGGTCAATGGATTCGCATATCTTCAATTCTGCCCCAATTCATGATGGTTGCTGAATTTTTATTGGACAAAACATACTTGGAAAGGGCTGTCGATGATACATTGCCCGCTATTGATTCAATCAATGAGCGAATATCCGTGAACGATCTGGAATTTCGATATGAATTAGATAAGGGGGTCCTAAACGGCGTTTCGCTGGATTTTCCTAAGGGGACAATCACAGCTCTGGTTGGGCTATCGGGTTCAGGAAAAACTACCTTGTTGGAATTGATGGCAGGCATCCGCAACCCCGAGAGCGGCCAAATATTGATTGATGACAAAAATCTTGGAGACTTTGATATCTCGACCTACCGGCCATTGGTTGGTTATGTAAACCAAGAAACTGTTATATTCCATGATACTCTCTTGGAGAACTTACGCTATTTACGCATTGATGCTTCGATGGATGAAGTGCAGCGCGCCGCAAACCTCGCGATCGCGGAAGATTTTATTGCTGAAGCTGAACGAGGTTATGATACTGTGATTGGTGAGCGCGGTGCAAAGATCTCAGGCGGTCAACGACAGCGGATTGTTATCGCGAGAGTTTTATTACAAGACCCTCGCGTTTTGTTGTTAGATGAAGCAACGAGCTCTTTGGATCTTTATACTGAAGCATTAATTTATAAGAACTTACTCAAACTGAAGAAGGATAAAATCATCATTGTGGCTGCGCACCGCCTTTCGGCGATAACTCAATTTGATAATATTGTGGTTTTCCAGGATGGGCTTGTCGCTGAACAAGGTACACATGCTGACTTGATGGCTGCCAGGAAGCTCTATTATCACCTTTATAAATTGCAAGAATACTCACCGGGTGCAGCTTCATTGTCTTTGAGCGACATTGATGGCCAAGTTTGAGAAGAATTGATCATATAAATAAATCATCGGCGCGCGAAAATGAAATTGCTAAAATTTTTTACTTCAAAATTTTTCCGACCTCACACAATTATCCTCTTGGTGATAGTCATTCTGAGTATTTGGATGAGAACCATGGGAGCGAATTTCGGCTTACCGTATAAATGGTACTGGGATGAGGCAAAAATCTTTTGGTTTGCCTATAAAATGATAATCAATAAAACAGTCATCCCGGAATTGTTCCGATTTGGCAGCCCTGTTATGTACTTTGAAGCAGTAATTATGCTTATATTGGGATGGGGCTCGAATCTATTAGTAAGCATAGGGTATTATGGAGAGACAATTGGAGAGATTGCCAGTTCTTTTGGACAGGCGGTTCCAGCTTGGCCAATATCTACACAATTTATTCGCTACTCCTTATATTTTGGTAGAGTCGCTGAGGGAATCATTACTGGAATCTCATCCCTGGGTGTCTATTATTTAGCGAGGGAGGTTTTTGATCGGCGTTTAGTTGGGCTTTTAGCTGCAGCCATTAACGCCATTTTATTTATTCAGGTTCAGCACTCTTGGCTTTTATTGATGAGCAATCTGGGTTATTCACTAATAATACTGACCACAATATTATCGTACCGCTATTATTTGAGGGGAAATGTATGGCTATTTAGCCTAATTGGATTTTTGACCGGGCTAACAATTTCTACAAAGTACAGCCTATTTCCGATAATTGTCGTTCCATTTGTAGCATATATTCTCAGAAACTATTCATTTCAGCGTAAGCCACTCCCTGTGAAAGCGACTGATCATTGCCATACCTCGAATTGGGGATTTCGTATTACCAATACGATATTAGTGATGGGCACTATTTTGGTAATTTATGTTATTGCCTCTGTCATGGCAATAGCATTGCCTTCTGATACTGGTATGCTTGTTAGGGAGATGTTTTCCCTCCGCCAAGTTGCTGCAATATTAGCAATCACAGGGTTAGCAATTGTTCTTTTGCTGGCGTTTGCTGGTAAGCGGGTTGAGAAATGGTTTAATGCGGTCGTAGCCAAAATTCCATTTAGTAACTTATATCATTTAGTTAGCTTTTTAGCAGGCATAACACTCTCTAGTACTCTATTTAATTTAGGCTTGCTATTCAGAACCAGGGAATATCTCGACCAGGTGCTATTTCAATCAGGTGTGTATTTTGGTGGGGATTATAAAGGATCCATTGCCCCTGGAATAAATATGTTGTTCCGGATTGGGGAGTATTTCTATCTTGAGGGGTTAAGCCCTATTCTATTTCTATTAGCTGTATTGGGATTTGTTGTATTTTGGAAATTTCCAAAAGGAGATCTTGAAGGTGTTCATAAACGGATAATTCTGATTTCATTTCCTCTGACCTACCTTGCCTTTTACAGTTTTACACGCATATTTAACCTGCGAAATTACCTAACATTGTCGAATTTTCTGGCGATCCTGAGTGCCTTTGGTTGCGTAACAATTTTTGATTGGATTCGTCGCAAGGAATTTTTTCGGACAGATAGGATTGATTTTGGTAACGCCTTAGGTGCAGTTGTAACAATTTTGTTGCTTGTGCCGGGGATCTATCATCATATTAAATTATTCGCAGACATGGCTCCTATTGTAAGCACACCTGATACACGAACCGAGACATTCCTGTGGCTATCTGAACAAGAATCCTTTGTTGATAAATTAATTGTGTTTGATGAAGATCTTGATTTCAGTTCTGTAGAGTTAGACGATCTACCAATAGAGTATTTCTCATCAAAAGTTGAGTTTGACAGCGATTCCGTCGCGGCGTTCAAAGAAATGAATGTAGATTTAATCGTAACAACGAGATACAAATTGGATAAGTTTCAGGAAAAGAACATCAAGTCATACCTGATTGAAGAAAAACAAGGTGCTCCTACATATACTTGGGCGCAACAGTACTATCATATGGTACTAGAAGAGAGCTTGTTACAAATCGATAGCGAAGTACTCGAAGATTTAACAATACTTGCGGAATTTTCAAGACCAGAGCATATAAGTGTTTTAGGTACTAATTTCTACTTGTTATATTCACCTGGCGTTATTGTAATCCCTGATCACGAAAACAGCGTGTCGGTGAACTTAAATCCACACGTAATTGTTTATGGGCTTGGGGAATAAGTGGTAAAGGTTGATAGCTGATATGAATGCTTATAATGAACATCTTATGACACAGATGGATCAGACTGCCGAACAACGTGATCGGTGGATGCGGAAAAATTCTTATTATTATCGCTCTGTTGAGCGTTTTATAAATCTTCAGATTCCAGCCGATGCCAGCGTTTTAGAAGTTGGTTGCAGCACAGGAAATTTGCTGGCAGCAATTGATCCGTCAAAGGGGGTGGGGGTCGATATCAGTGAGAAACGTTTGGAACTTGCCCGCCAAAAATACCCCCATCTCGAATTCATCCATGGTGATATTGAAAGTC
>CAZLNX010000276.1:0-8312 GCA_964560795.1 uncultured Anaerolineales bacterium
ATGGGCAAGTACAAAGCCAACCCGAACGCTCGAACTGGTCAAACGAATAAATAACACTTTAGTACGCGGCTACTGGGTGTACTTAACTGGCAACCCTGGCTTTTGGTTGCCGACGCCCAGGGGTACGCAGGAGAGATAAAATGGCTCGTGTAAAAACTGGATATACTCGACGAAGACGACATAAGAAAGTACTTAAGATTACCAAAGGTCAATTTGGTACTCGTAGCAAGCTTTATCGACGCGCCAACGAGGCCCGCCTGAAGAGCTTGTGGTACGCTTATCGTGACCGCCGCAATCGCAAACGTGATTTGCGCCGCTTGTGGATTGCTCGCATCAACGCGGCTGCCCGTCGCAACGGCATGTCCTACAGCCGCTTCATTCATGCAATGAAAAAGGCAGACATCAAGATCAACCGCAAGATGCTGGCTGATCTGGCTGTGCGCGATCCCGAAGCTTTCACCGCTGTCATCGAGCAGGCCAAATCGGCTGTCTAATATCGCAAACGTGATATTTTGGAAACCCGGTTTCTTTCGAGAAACCGGGTTTTTTTCTTAATACGCGTTGACGTTCGATTCTTGGGGTGCTACAATCATTTTGTCATGCGCGAGCGAACGTTTCCCTCTGGGCAGAGGTTTCAACTTGTACAGGGGGATATTACCCAACAGGATGTGGATGCGATTGTCAACGCTGCCAATGCCGGGTTACAACATGGCGGTGGGGTGGCAGGCATTATTGTGCGACGCGGCGGACCTGGTATCCAAGTTGAATCAAACCAATGGGTGCAGGAACATGGCCCCGTAGATCATGCTGAACCCGCATTTACGTCCGGGGGCGATCTGCCCTGCCGATATGTGATCCATGCGGTAGGCCCGGTGTGGGGCGAAGGGGATGAAGATGCGAAACTAGCAACCGCGGTTACTGGATCCTTGCACCGTGCTGATGAATTAGAATTAGAATCCATCGCGTTCCCCGCGATATCCACAGGGATTTTTGGGTTTCCCAAAGCACGCGCCGCGGGGATAATCTTCGAAGCTGTAAATCAATATTTTGCTGGTCAGGGATATTCTAGCGTATCCCTGGTCCGGTTAGTGCTATTCGATCAACCTACTTTGGATGCTTTTATCCAGGTTTGGGATTCTCTAGTCAAGGATTGACAAGGTTCTCTTATAACATGCTGACTTCTACCAGCAACGCTAAGGTTAAACACGTAAAAGCATTGCAAGCCCGCTCTCGCAACCGGCGGGATGCCCAGGCTTTTGTAGTGGAAGGTGTTCGTTTGGTGGAGGAGGCTTTGAAGGCGGATTGGAATGCGCAGCTTATTTTCTACACCGATGATCTCAATCAGCGTGGCTTGGATATCGTTGATGCCTATCGGCAGAAAAATGCTGAGGTCGTTCTGACCAGCCCCGAGGTAATGCGCACCGCCAGCGACACGCAGACCCCTCAAGGGCTATTAGCTGTGCTGCCCATGGATCAAGTTCCCCATCCTACAGATATATCGTTTGTATTATTTCTTGATAATGTACGTGATCCGGGAAATATGGGCACCTTATTGCGCACGGCGCTAGCTGCCAAAGTCGATACTGTCCTGCTGCCCCCAGGCAATGTGGACCCTTATGCTCCTAAGGTTCTCCGGGCAGGAATGGGTGCACATTTCTCGTTATCTATCCAAACAGGAACCTGGGATGAAATGCAGGCGATGATCTCATCATTGCAGGTTTTCTTGTCCGACGCTGCTGGGATGCATATCTATTCCCAAACAGACCTGACCGCTCCTTTGGCATTGATAATTGGCGGGGAGGCTGATGGTGCTGGCCCCGAAGCCCGAAGCCTGGCTGACCACACATTGAGTATTCCAATGCCAGGTGGCATTGAATCACTCAATGCCTCTGCAGCTGGAGCAATTCTGATGTTCGAAGTTGTCAGGCAACGTCAGGAACAGTGATCTTCAATATCCAATAACTAACCTCCAACTTAAAATCTCATGTCTCTCCCTCTCGACACCATCCTTTCCGGCAACTGCATTGAAGTTCTCAATGATCTGCCAAAAAAATCAGTCGATTTGATCTTTGCCGATCCGCCCTATAATTTGCAGCTTTCGGGGGATTTGTGGCGCCCAAATATGACGCGCGTTGATGCTGTCTCAGATCAGTGGGATCAATTTGACGGATTCCCAGCCTATGATGAATTTACACGAGCCTGGCTTTACGCTTGCCGCCGGGTACTCAAAGATGATGGTACTTTATGGGTGATCGGTTCGTATCACAATATTTACCGGGTGGGCACGATACTCCAGGATTTGGGGTTTTGGGTTCTCAACGATGTAATCTGGATCAAAACCAATCCCATGCCCAATTTCCGTGGGGTGCGCTTCACTAATGCGCACGAATCACTGATTTGGGTCAGCAAGAATGAAGGAGCCAAATATCGCTTCAATTATCACGCCATGAAGCGTTTCAATAACGATAAGCAAATGCGTAGCGATTGGCTATTACCAATCTGTTCGGGTGCGGAACGGATTCGGATAGAGGGGGAAAAAGCTCATTCCACACAGAAGCCAGAAGCCTTACTGTATCGGGTTATCCTGGCTTCCAGCGATCCTGGGGATGTGGTTTTGGATCCTTTCTTTGGGACTGGTACAACTGGTGCAGTAGCTAAGAAACTTCACCGTCACTGGATCGGTATCGAAGAAGAGCAGAGCTATATTGACGTAGCCCAAAAGCGGATCGATTCCATTACGCCTGAGCTATTCCACGAAGATATTTTCGATGTCAGCGACCGTAAACGCCGCGCGCCGCGTGTGCCTTTTGTGCATCTATTAGAACGTGGTCTGCTTTCTCCTGGTCAGACACTCTATTTTCGTCAAAATCCGGCTATTAGGGCACATATCAAGCCCAACGGTCATCTGCGATATGAAGATTTCGAGGGGTCAATCCATCAAACGGGCAAATTCTTGATGGGCGGCAGCCCTTGCAATGGCTGGGAGCATTGGTTTTATGAAGATGCCGATGGGCAAATGCAGCCGATTGACAAGCTGCGCCAGATCATTCGCGATGAGAACAGTGAACAGTAAGCAGTGATCAGTTTCCCGTAATCAAAAACTACTAACCACCATCCACTACCCACTGAACAATGAAGATTCGCTCTATTACCTATTTTTGCGACCCCAAATGGCCTCTCGATGAGGATATCATCAGTCAAGCAGGGGATTTCATTACCCAGGCGCGCTCGGCGTATGAATCTGGGGGCTATGAAGTACAAACTGTCCGCCTGGCTACGAAACCATTTCCAAAATTGGTTCACCAGAAATCTAGTAGCTCTGAATCCGAAGTTATCGAGTTCGCTCAGCAATTGGAAAATGTCGCCACATCCTTAGGCTTTGACTATATTGCCATCGGTCCTGCGCTGCCTGAATTTCCTGAGAGTTACCAAGTCATTCCAGATGTGCTGGCAGCTACACAAAACATATTCGCTTCCGGCGTGATGAGTACGGCGGATACAGGGATATCTCTAGCAGCAGTGCGCGCTTGTGCACAGATCATCCATCAGTTAGGCCCCGCCGACCCCAACGGATTTGCCAATCTCTACTTCGCAGCCCTGGCCAATGTTGAGCCTGGCGCGCCGTTCTTCCCAGCCGCATATCATGGCGGAGAAGTGCCCTCCTTCGCCATTGCCACCCAGGCCGCAGATTTGGCTGTCGAAGCCTTTACCAATGCGAAAAGCCTTGATGATGCTCGTCAGCGTCTTAGGGAGGCCATCGAAACCCACGCTCAAAAGCTTACCTTTATCGCAGCGGATTTACTCAGACTTCGCCGCCCTGATGGGCCTACGCCGGTTTTTGGGGGCATCGACTTCTCACTGGCGCCGTTTCCTGAAGAAGCACTTTCCTTGGGGACAGCTTTCGAGCGCCTGGGAGTCCCAGCGGTTGGGATGCATGGATCCCTGGCGGCGGCTGCATTGATCGCCGAAACGGTTGATAAAGCTGATTTCCCGCATGTGGGTTTCAGCGGATTGATGCTGCCGGTGCTCGAAGATTCGACGCTTGCTGCACAAGCTGCTCAAGGCCATCTGACAGTCAAAGATATGCTGCTCTATTCGGCGGTCTGTGGCACCGGTTTGGATACAATTCCCCTCCCAGGGGATACAACCTCTGAACAGGTCACCGCCATCTTGCTCGACCTGGCAGCCATGGCCCAGCGCCTGAATAAACCGCTAACAGCCCGGTTGATGCCGATCCCAGGGAAGAAAGCCGGAGATCCTACGGATTTCGATTTTGCCTTCTTCGCCAACAGCCGCGTAATGGCATTGGAAGCTGAGCCGTTGGAAGGGGTATTGAGTAGAGACGAGATTCTAAATATTGACCCTCGCCCCCTCCCACTCGCGTAATAGCTCGCGCCCTCCCCCTCTCCCAAAGTTGGGAGAGGGGGAGGGTTGGGTGGGGGTGAGGGTTCAAGATAGTTTGATAAAATGTTTTCATCCTAATGAATCCAAGAAATCATCATTTCAGATAGGAGCCCCCATGAAACGTCTGCATTGGTATGACTTCATCACCATCAACATCTACTGGCTGGGTCTGACAGCGGTGTCCCAGGCTAATGGACTCATCCAACCCCTATTAGTTCAGCGCTTTATTAGCCCAGAACAGCAGGGCACCTACTATGGCAATATGCGCCTTTACTCTTTGATGATTGCCTTGCTGGTGCAAGCCCTGGCTGGGATGCTCTCAGATCGCAGTATGTCCAAATGGGGTAAGCGGCGACCCTATGTTCTAATTGGGTCGCTTTTTAACGCTGTCATTCTGATGGCTATGGGGGCTTCACCAACGTATTGGATCTTATTCTCTACTGTAGTGATCTCGCAAGTGGCCTCCAATGTCGCTCATGGTGCCCAACAGGGGCTTATCCCCGACCTAGTGCCTGAAGACCGCCGCGGCCGCTTCTCCGGGATCAAGGCTGTCCTGGAACTGCTCCCTGTGATCATCATTGCCCTGACCATTGGGCCAATGATCGCCAAAGGCAATATGTGGGGCGGGATCATCGTAGTTGTCCTGATCTTGTTGGCGACAGCAGGGCTCACCATGTTCGTGCGTGAGCAGCCGTTGACGGAAAAACCTGATCCCCTGGACTGGAAACCCTTTGGGCGACTGGTGGGGATGACTCTGGTTTTCCTGGTGGTCATCTTGCTTTCGGGTGAAGTGGTGAGATTTATTGGTAGGATCATCGATAGTGCCAGCGCACTCTCCACTCAGTTGATCGTAATGGGGCTCGTGGGATTAGCAGGGATGATGTTTGCCGTAATCCTGGGGGTGTACGGCAGCGTTCAGGTCAGCATTGGGCGTGATGTTGCTGGTAAGAATCCGGCCTTCACCTGGTGGGTGATCAATCGACTTGCATTCTTAGTAGGGGCGAATAACCTATCGACCTTTGCGGTGTATTTCCTTCAAGGACGGCTTGGTTTTGTAGGGGACGCCGCCGCCGGACCGGCATCCAAACTTAAGTTGGTGGTGGGTGTGCTGGTTTTGCTTTTCGCGCTCCCCAGCGGTTGGCTGGCCGATAAGATCGGCAGGAAGATTTTGGTGGCCATCAGCGGGATTCTGGCAACTATAGGTACGGTGATCTTGTTACTCTCCCCAAATATGACAGTCATTACCATCGGAGGTAGCATTGTGGGGGCTGGCATCGGCATGTTCTTCACCACGAATTGGGCTTTGGGGACGGATATAGTTCCCAAGAAAGATGCTGGCAAATTCCTGGGTATTTCTAACTTGGCTGGCGCAGGGGCCGGGGCAGTGGGTGCATATATCGGTGGTCCGATAGCCGATTACTTCACGGCCAATTTCCCCCATATGCCTGGATTGGGGTATATGCTCATCTTCGGGATATACGCCGCCCTGTTCTTGGTTTCGGCGATTGTCTTGATCAAGGTGCCGGAACAAAGGGAAGCTAACACCTAATAAATCGAGCCGGGAGATGAAATCCCGGCTCATTTCTTTTCTGGATAAATTCCTTCCTGCTCGCAGCAGGTTCACCCTGACATCCTGGGTACTTTTTTCCGCTTGCAGGATTAATTCGGCCATCAACTGGCGGCTGTTGTGGTCGCTGTGGGGGCATTTGGGTGGGGGCGGTGGGAAATCGTTGGTTTTAGCGATGTGCTTGATTTCGATAATGGGATGCCACCCAATCCATTAAGGGCTGATGCGTAGGGCATTCTGCTCCCCGCGCGTCGCCGATCACATGGATCGCAACCAGTTCATATTTCTCTTTCGAAGATTTTCGCTGCCATCCAACAGCCGCAGGGCGCTCAGGCTGTCCTTCCCCCCGGAGACTGCCACAGCAACGCGGTCGCCATCTTGGATCATCTCGAATTCACGGATGGCTTTATCGACTTCTTTCAGCAGTCATTGAGCTATGCGATGGGGGTCAGTTGACATCATAATGGGGGATTATACCGCTGCGATCATTTTTCATCGGGAATAGGCTTGACAACAGTATGTAATTAATGTATTATAAATGAGCGCTTGTTCATATTGTTTGAAAATACCATGACAAATTCTGATCTGCTGGACAAAAGAAAACTACGTGGAGAAAAAACACGTGAAAACATTCTAGAAGCTGCACGACAGCTTTTTGCTTCGCAAGGATTTCACGGGACCACTACCCGTCAGATAACTGATCGCGTTGGGGTCGCTCCGGGGGCAATATATAACCATTTCAAGGGCAAAGACACGATTTTTGAAGCTGTTCTCAATAAGTATCATCCCTGGTTGCAAATCCCCCCCTCAGTGGAAGCAGCCGAAGGGGAAACATTGGAAGAGTTTGTGCGTGATTCTGCTGATCGAATGCTGGTGGCCTGGAATAAGAAACCCGAAGATATTCGCTTGCATTTGATTGAGTTAATTGAGTTCCAGGGGCGACATTTGCCAGAACTTTTTGAAGACACTTTCACCAAGATGACGAATATTCTACAAAGACTAAGGGAAGAACGACAAGAACTGGAAACATTTCCTGTGGTTACTCTTAGTCGGGCATTATTGGGACTGTTCTTTGCATACCTGATGACAGATCAATTCACGGGGATTCCAGCAATTTCTGGAACCGATGATAGCTCGTTTGATTATTTTTCGGATATCTATTTAGCTGGTCTTTTTACAAAGGGAATTGGCAATAATTCCTAAATTTATTGAGAGGAGATATTTGTGAAGGGAATAAAAATTGCGACCATTGGTGCCGGAAGTAGCTATACTCCAGATTTTGCAGAAATGATGATCGAACAAAGGGAGAAAATTCCGGTATCTGACTGGTTCCTCATGGATATTGATCAGGAGAGATTGGATATTGTAGGCACATTTACAAAAGGGATCATTGATGATGCAAAATTGCCAATCGATGTTGTTCTCACGACAGATCTTGTAGAGGCTGTCAAGGATGCTGATTTTGTAATCACAACGATGCGAGTAGGTGTAGCTCGAGGGCGGGTTTTGGATGAGAGTATTCCTCCCAAACACGGCTTGATTGGCCAGGAGACAACGGCTCCAGGTGGTTTGGCCATGGGCATGCGCAATATCCCTATTATTGTCAATGTTGCCAGAATGGTTGAAGAATATTCAAAGCCTGAAGCGTGGCTTATTAATCTAGCAAACCCCGGTGGCATGCTTACGGAGGCTGTTAACCGAGAAACAAATTGCAAGGCTGTTGGATTATGTAATTGGCCAAGTATGATGTGGAAAATGGTGGCTAAATCTTATGATGTTCCTCATGACAGTGTTTTCTTGAAATTTGTAGGAATCAACCATCTTAATTGGGGGCAACCCTTTGTAAATGGGAAACCTGTTGGCGCAGAGGGGAGAGAGAAATTGTTCCAATACCTATCAGAAAAAATGGGCGGTGGGGCTGCTTTTTCAAAAATGTTTGTCCCAAATGAAATCGCCGATTTCACTGGATGGGCACTTACGCCACCTTATAATCGTTATTATTACATGTTGGATGATTTGAATTTCCTCACGCCGGATTATTTCTCTGCTGCATGGGAGCAACAAAGGGAGAAATTGCTCAAAGAGACAAGTATTTCTCCGGATATTCTTGATCAAGTTGATATTAGTAAAATTACCTGTCGGGCGGAAATGGTCGAGGTACTGGATGAAATCACTCTCGAGCTTTATCGAAATAAAGATATGAATGGGTTCCGTTTGGTCCAGGGAACTCGAGGTGGGGGAGGCTATGGTGCAGCGGGATTAGATGTGATCGATGCCATTTACAATAACCTATACTGATCAAAAATAGGTTTTGTGAGAAACGGATAGTCGGGTAGACTTG
>CAZLNX010000277.1:0-8248 GCA_964560795.1 uncultured Anaerolineales bacterium
ATTAGTTCAGCCGTCTCAAAATGGGAAGTTATTTTTGCACGCCTCCATAGTAGGTGTGATGGACTTCCTCGGAAGTGGTCCTGCTCAAAAATGATTTGACTGCCAATAAATCCGACTCTCAAAGTGGGGGTGTTTTGAGACTTGCTTGACAAAAATAATCCTTGTCGCTAGAATGTTGTTTGTCGATAAAAATTATTTTAGCGATAAGAGGAATTATTATGAGTGAGTTTCAGCCTGCCCCTACCTTTACTATTGGAGATTTGGAAACCCTAAAAGTCATAGCTGACCCTCTCCGAGGTCAGATCGTCGAGATCCTAATTGCGGAACCCAACACCATCAACCAGATCGCAGCGAAATTAGGTTTAGCTCCCAGTAAACTCTACTATCACGTCAATATGTTGGAAAAAGTTGGTTTAGTCAAAGTTGTCGACACAACCCAGCGGGGAAACATCATCGAAAAACATTATTGGGTCACTGCCTTGGATTACCGCGTCGAAGAGGGTTTGTTCAATTTCTCCACACCCGAGGGACAGCGAAGCATTACCGATTTGATGCTCGTTCCGGTTGAAACCACGCGGTTAGACATTATTCGCAGCCTGGAAGCTCGAGCATTCAACTTGGAGCATGGTGCAGAAAAACATCCCCGTGAAGTAATAATATCTCGCGAGTTAAGCCGAATTTCTGATGAAAAGGCTCAAGAATTCACTCAACGATTCAAGGCGTTGGTCAAAGAATTTACCGAGGCTGAAGATTCTAATACTGAGTCCGATGCGCAAATGCATGCTTTGATGATCGCTTTTTACCCCACCTTCTATTATGAGGAAACTGAGGAAGAATAACGCACATGAATGAAACTATCCCCACTCCTAAGAATATGCGCTCGTTTGTAACCATCTGGTTAGGTCAGGTGATCTCAATCCTTGGCTCTGGCCTGACTGGTTTTGCGCTTGGTGTCTGGATTTACGACCAGACTGGCCAGGCAACTCCCTTCGCATTAACAGCTTTGTTCTCATCATTGCCGCAGGTTCTTCTTTCACCTGTTGCCGGGTCGGTTGCAGATCGATTTAATCGCCGCCGCATAATGGTACTCGCGGATACAGGTGCTGCTGTAGTTACACTTTTAGCAGCCTCGTTAATTTTTTCAGAGAGTTTACAAATCTGGCATATTTACTTGTTGGCTTTATTCGGGGCAATCTTCTCCGCCTTTCAGCGACCAGCCTATATGGCTTCGACAACCATGTTAGTACCCAAGAAAGATCTTGCTCGATCCAGCGGAATGATGCAAATGGGGCAGGCTATTTCATCGATCCTAACGCCTGTAATTGCTGGCGCGCTGTATGGTTTCATTGGCTTAAAGGGCATCATCATGGTCGACGCGGTTACTTATCTTTTTGCCATCGGTGCGTTGATGTTGGTGCATATCCCTCAACCAAAAGCCGTCACCGATGAAACTAAAGAAGAGAAGAAATCCATCTGGTCTGATGCGTTATTTGGATGGAATTACCTGCGTGCTCGCCCAGGATTATTTGGGCTGTTATGGTATTTCGCTATGGTAAATTTCTTCTTGAATGTCTCCGGAGTAATGATGGGGCCGTTGGTGTTATCGTTTGGAACACCTACGGAATTGGGAATTGTGCAAACAGTTTTCGGTATCTCCATGTTGATAGGGAGTCTGATTATGAGCGCCTGGGGCGGCCCTCAGCGACGAGTACGATGGTTGTTTGGGATGATCGCTTTGGCAATCTCGGGTATGCTAGTATCTGGGCTGCAACAAAGTTTGTCGTTTATTGCATCCGGTGCTTTCATCTTGATGTTCTTTGTGCCGATTGCATCTAGTCTCAGCCAGGCGATATTCCAGACGAAAGTTGCTCCAGATGTTCAGGGACGCGTATTTGCAATTCGAGGGATGATATCGCAATCAATCATGCCGATCGCTTTCTTGATCTCGGGACCACTGGCGGATGGACTCTTCAACCCCCTTTTGGTAGAAGGTGGTGCTCTGACCAATACCTTCGTTGCTGATATATTGGGTGTCGGTCCTGCCAGAGGCATCGGATTGATGTTTGTGCTATCGACACTCTTTGGATGGGTAGCCACGTTGGTGGCTTACGCTAACCCGCGCATTCGTTTAGTCGAAGATGAACTCCCTGATGCGATACCTGATGAACAAGATACTGTACTCGAGGGTGTCGGACTTGCCGACGCTATGCCAACATCCCCCACAGATTGAAATATCCCTCTCTGAATTGTTGAGCAGATCACCATATTTTCAGTGATCTGCTCTTTCTAATTTATAAATTCTCCATTGCTTGAAGCATCGGTATAATTAGTGTTTGAGTAAGGAATTTTCAAATGTCGTTAAAGAGTCGTCTGTACGACATTGTGATTCTGGCTGTGCTCCCTATAATGACACAAAAAATGATAAAAGGAGTTAGTCATGAACCAACCCGATATTGGACTGAAAGTCGCCGAACTTCGGCAGAGTAAAGGGATCACCCAGGAGTTACTGGCTGAATATTGCGAGGTCAGCACCCGCACGATCCAGCGCATTGAAAGTGGTGAAGTTGAGCCCCGAGCGTTCACTCGTAACAACCTAAGCAATGTTTTAGAGTTTGATTTTGGAGAAGACAATACGCAAAACGAAACTTTTTGGTTGGCAATGCTGCATCTCAGCTGTGTGATTAGCAATGTAGTCGTCCCACTGGTTATCTGGTCGTGGAAGAAGAAACAGAGCTACAAGATTGATAAACATGGTCGCGACGTGCTCAATTTTCAGATAACGGTCATGTTGATGTTGTTTGCTGCAGTATTTTCTTTGATCGTGATATTGCCTGCAATGTTAGTAATTGCCGATACGACCGGCGGCAATATAGTAGCTTTGAGTAGCATAGCTTTGTTATGTGTTGTGCCTCTCATTCTGATTGGCTTATTTGCTACCTACCAGGGTGTTGTAAATACTGTAAGGGTGCTTTCGGATAAGCCGTATAAATATCGTCTTAGTATCCCCTTTGTCAAATAGCGAAGAGAAATGAAATGAAGGTAACTTAAATTGCCTCAATTGCCGTTTCGATGATATTTGCTGCAGTCTTATTCCTGTTAGACTGGAACGAGATTGAATTTACAGAAAGAACTGTAAGTGTGTTTGTCTAACCAGTAGTTTTTCTGACACTGCTTACGTATGTACAACTTTTCCGAAGGGAAATTGATCAAAAGAAACTCGTAAAATAGGTTGTTGAAAAGGGTCAATTATTGTGAAAAAGGCCAGCCGAAATTAGGCTGACCTTTTTCAATTTTTAAGCATTTTACTACTTTTGTAGCATTAAAATTTTACTTCAATTCGCAAGAACCAATATAGAATTATGGCTAAACCCAACAAGTGGGATATTGATATTCGTCCTGTCAAAATATATTTAACCCAAGTTGCTACCTATCGCAATAAATTAAAAGTAAACGCCGGTTCGCCTTCGGCGGGTTTCGATACGGGGCGAAATAGTAGTTTTTGGAAGATTATTCTGGAATACCGCCCCCACTCAACCACGCCGGGCGTATCGCCTGTACTGCGATCGAAGATCGTGTCGAAGTGAAACCAGTGAACGTTTAAAGGTGGCAATTTACGTTATTTATCAAATGTGACGAATTATTACAAAAACAAGGATATTTAGTATACCTAACAGTACCTTAGTGCTATGTTGTTGGAGTTGCAGTTTGTTATAATCAAGTTGTATAGTGTCATACATATCGCACAAATATTATCATATTTGATCTAAAAATTAGAATAAGGCGTTTCATCGGACATTGGGACGCGTAATACATAGAAGAAATTCATTGCATATTGTCAGAGTTGTCAGCCTTCAAGTGATATTTACCAGAGAGAGTAAGTGATTTCTGGTTTTTTTTCGTTTGATACCTGCCATGACATGAATAATTTTAGATGAAATCATTTTGCTTTGTGGCTCTGAAGATTACGATTATCGCTATTGCGTTCATTCTCGTATTAGCGAATTCTTCAGTTGCCTATGCAGATGAAGGTGAAATTCCACCTCCTTCATCTGCGGAGAAGCAAATTGATGTTCATGAGGATGAGGGGGATAATTCAGCGGACGAAGCTGGTCAGGCAGACCATGTGGAACAAGGGGTGGTAGAAAACAAGCAATCATTGGTAGAAGAAAATGCTTCAGAATCTGGGGATGGTGCTGATTCTCAAAATACGTTGACTGATTCTGAAAGTCAGGCTGATCCTGCAACTGATGAATTCGATGCTGAGGGGGAGGCTGATTCAGGTTCCATAGATGAGACCGTTCCCGAAGGTTTGACATCCGAGACTGATGTGGGAATGGATGTAACTCAACCAAGTGAAATCTCTGTCATTGATGATCCGATAGATGAAGAGCCCCCCCGTGAAGTTGGAGAAGATGACCAACAACAGGAATCCTGCAATGAGTGCTCCGTACCTACTGAAGAAGATAGCAGCATCGAGGCTGATGCTGAAGCAGCACCTACTGATGAAGCAGTAACCGAAGCGGAGATCATCGTAGATGATGCACATTCTGCTGAAGAAGAGTTGGAAGTTGAAGATGAAGAACCAGCCCAAACGGAAGAAAACTCTACCCCTGAAAAGCAGAGTATCATCATCCCTGATCCCTATTTCTTCGTTGGCAATGTCAAACACAGCTTCCTGCCCTCTGGTGGTGACTGCCAAGGTGCGGCCAATTGCGTCGTTTCTGCTACGCCCATTCAGGATGCTATCGATGTAGTGACTGGTGGGCTAACCCCTGATGATGGCACTATATATATGGAAGGTGGGATTTACGAAGAGAATGTTTCCTTAGTAAACCTTAATATCGACCTTGTTCTGGCTGGTGGGGCTGATGGCCGAGATACTACTATCGACGGTTCGTTCTTCATTGGGTACTCTATTGGACGGATAGAAATTCGTCAGATTGATTTCAACGCCGGATTTAGCGTGATTGGCTCTGATGACGTATCAGCACGAGGTAATACATTCAATTCTGGTGTGGTTATTATCGACAGTGAAGTGGATGTCGAAGATAGCACATTGAATGCTGGCATGGCAGTGGTTAACTCATCAGTCGAACTTGTTAATAGTGAGGTAAATGCTGGAATTGCGGAAATCAATTCTGATGTGGTCATCATTGATGTTGACCAAGATGGTATCGCAGATATTTCTGTTGAAAGCTCAGCCGTATCAGTGGAAAATACTACCTTAGGAAATGGCGCGAGCGTGCAGGTTGAGAATTCAACATTGGATATTGCAGGTACATCGGGTGACGATGTAATTGAAGTCAATTTAACTGGTGAAGGCACAAATACTGTTGTCATCGATGGCGGCGAAGGCGCAGACAGGCTGACTCTCAATTTGGATGGCCAGTCCGGCGATGTTGAAATTGCAGATAGTGGCAATTCTGGGAATGATAGCCTGGCTGTAAACATCAATAGTGATGAAAACGCTCAATTGATCGGTGCACAAGTGCTGGTTGGGAATGAAGTTGTTGAATATCACAAGGTAGAGGATCTCAGCCTCAGTGCAGAAAAAGGAATTGAACTAAGCGGAACAATACTTGTTGATGACCAACTCACAATTGTCTCGGAACAGGGTGATATTTTCCAATCAGATGGCAAGTTGGCCGCTGATCGTTTGATACTCCAGGCAGCGAAAGGCATAGGCAGCGATGAAACACCAATTAAAACTGAGGTCAAGAAATTAGCTGCTCAGGCGGTTGAAACAGGTGGTGTATTTGTAGAGAATGAGGGTGGACTGATAATCGCCAAGATTGATGATGTGGTTGGCGTCAGCGCAGCAGGTGGCGGTATTGGAATTAGCACAAGCGGTCCCCTGACCATCTGTTATTGCATAAAGGAAGCGGGTGGCGGAGATATCACCCTGGCAGCAAATAGTAATCTAAAAGCTGACTCGATTGTGACAATTAATGCAGATATCAGTGCCTCAGGCGGGAACGGTAATGTCACGATAATTGCTGAAGATGATATTACTCAAAATTCTGGATCAAAGATTTCCACAATTGGCACAGGTGATATTGATTTTATTGCTGGGCAGAGAACAAATAATGCTGGTATAACAATCTTGGGATCTGTTGAGAGTGAGAGTGGGGCGATCAACCTCAATGCCACCAACGGCGTGACCCTCGGTGCGAATGCATATATTGCCACATCGGGAGAACTTACAATCAATGCCGACAGCGATGGCGATGGCATTGGTGTTCTTGTGCTATTAGAGTCTGCTGCGATCAGTATACAGAATAGCAGCATAAGCATTATTGCGGCCGATATTGATCTTGATGGACAAATCATGGTCGGTGATGGGGATGTCAATCTTGGAACATCTCAGGAAAATGCTGAATTGTTTATTGGTTTTGAAAGGGCGGGATTCTCACTGAGTACTGCTGAATTATCTCGCGTTTTCACTACCGGAAGTCTCACCATAGGTGGGGAAACCAACCAGGGGTTTGTCACAGTTGACGAACTAAAATTAGTTACAGCTGGTTACGATTTAACTATCTTAGGGGGTCAAGTTGATCTTGGGGAAGTTACTTTAGCATTGGGTATGGTTTTGCAATTGGTAGCCATTGGAGGAATTTTCGATCGTAACGGTGATGGCCGTAACATCACCATCCCTGGTGGATCGCTTCTGATACGTGCGGCTAATTTTGGTACTGTGGCTGATCCAATCGAGGCTGCAGTTGATATGCTTTCTGCACAGATAAACCTAGTTGGCGGAACGTATATAAGTGACTTGAACCATCATGATCCGCCTCAGACTGGCCTTTCTACAATTGCAGGTCTTTACATTATCAATGTCGGCAACCTCACCATTAAAAACCAAGGAATATCGGTAGATGGTGAGGTTTTTGTTTCTACAACTGGACGATTAGAAATCGCCGCCCTGATAGATGCATCTGCCTCAGTGAGGCTGACCGCTTTCGAGTTGGATATTCAGGCCGATGTTCAAGGTGCTCCCGTTATTCTCAATGGAGTACATGCTCCGGGCAATTCCCCCGGAATCGACAATATTACCGGTGACCATACTTATGGTGCAAGTGATATTCTCCAGATTGAAATTGGTGGCCTGACACCTGGTCCCGGAACCCCCACAGACAATGGTTACGATCAGGTTAATATTAGTGGCACAGCAACTCTTAATGGCACTTTAGAAATTATCCTGATCAATAGCTTTTCTCCTTTTGTCGGACAGACATTTGATTTTCTGACATACGGTACTCTCAGTGGCTCCTTCGCAAATGGAGCTGGGCTGTACGGCTTCGGCGATGGCAGCCTATATTTTGATGTTGTTGACGTTCCCGCGGAGAACAAGTTACAACTCGTTGTGAAGGAAGTTTCATCTTCTAACGATTTCGCGGCAGATTTGGGTACCGATGCAGATGATTTCGGCGAATTTTTGTCAGATTATTTTTCAGATGCCACTGTTACCGTAAGCGGTGACCTGACATTGGGTAGCGCGGTCAATCTGAGTGGCAGTTATTCCTTCTCTAAAGATGGGTCTCACATTGAATTTGGTGCTACCGGGCTGACCGCTTTCCTGGGGTCCGGATATGGCACTGTCGATGAGATGGGAGTCAAAGTGACCAGCGCTGAAGGTGGCGTGGTCGTCAATAGTACGGGAGTTGCTACCAATATTTCGGGCAGCACCGCGCTGGTTGGCGTCAGTGACATTACACTCTCAGGGACCGACATGCAAGTC
Source organism: uncultured Anaerolineales bacterium (assembly GCA_964560795.1). Taxonomy (GTDB): domain Bacteria; phylum Chloroflexota; class Anaerolineae; order Anaerolineales; family UBA11858; genus NIOZ-UU35. The sequence goes on from CAZLNX010000277.1 coordinate 7,739, forward strand.
TTGGTGAATACCACTGGGAATTCCATCTCTGAAAGTGTTCCTGTTGGAGCTGGGTCTGTCACGGTCAGTTTCGCTGATGGCACCGAGGTTATCCAGTTCACCGGCACACTGACAGGTGCTGTAGATGGCTTCGTTTCCCTCTCGGGCAATTTAGGCTTTAAGAAAAATGGCTCCGAGATTGTAGCGGTAGGTACCAGTGTGACAGCAGAACTGGAGTCAGGCACTGCATCTGTCAAATTGGAAAACTCAGGGTTTGGTTTCCAAACCGACGGTTCAGCCATAGCGTTGGAGTTGAAGAGTTCTGGAGCGGCTGGATCGAATGGCTTTAGTGCCACAATTGATGGATTTGCATCTGTTGCTGCTGATAGTGTGCTCGTACAGTACACCAGCGCCACAGGTTCTGTCAGTGCTGGGACGACGCTGACGGTGGGCTCAACCAGTTATAGTTATAGTGGCGCTATGGAGGCGTGCAAAAATAACTTCCCATTTTGAGACGGCTGAACTAATCGG
>CAZLNX010000278.1:0-8156 GCA_964560795.1 uncultured Anaerolineales bacterium
CCCCGATTAGTTCAGCCGTCTCAAAATGGGAAGTTATTTTTGCACGCCTCCTTGAAGTCAATGCTGGAGATTTATATGTTGATCCAGATGCGCGCAAGAAATTGAGTAGCCAGTTAGAGCAAGAAGAAATCGTGCGCGGTTTCGAGATACAATTACGCCGTGAGGATGGAACTTCAATTTGGGTTCAAGATACGGTCCGCTCAATTCGGGATGTGGATGGCAATGTTACTTCTTATGAAGGTGGCCTGCAGGATATCACTGAAGGTAAACGTGTCAGGGATGAATTAGAGCGCCGGAACGTTGAATTATCCATGCTTCATGAAGCAACAACCGCGATCAGTTCTGATCTGTCATTGGATTCTGTTCTCCAGACCATCGTTGAACAGATGACATATTCTCTTGATACCAGCGGTTGCACATTGTCACTATGGAACCGCTCCAAAGATCAGGTAGAGACACTTGTTGATTACCACCGGTTCCATCCCGAAGAAGCAGACACCCCAGGTACTATTTATCCTTTGAGTAATTATCCTGCCACTCGTCACGTTCTTGAGACTGGGCGCCCGGTAGAAATTCGTCGAGATGATCCAACAGCCGATAGGGCTGAGATTGCTCTTATGGATGCGCAGGGTACTGCTGTATTATTGATGTTGCCCCTAGTAGTTCGCAACCTGGTTATTGGTTTAGTGGAGTTGGATCATGATGTGGAAAGGCGACAATATACCACGCGGCAAATTAATTTTGCAGAGAGCCTCGCGGCGCAGGCTGCTCTCGCCATAACGAATGCCCGCCTATATGAGCAAACACAAGAACGTTTGCTGCGAATATCTGCTTTGCACAAAATAGATCGTGCAATTACCGGCGTTTTTGATTTACGCTTGACTCTGGATATTCTACTAACGGAGGTAACCACACAATTAGGTGTTGATGCTGCTGATGTGCTAATATACAACTCCCATTTGCAAATCCTGGAATTTGTTGCTGGTTGTGGTTTCCAAACCAATGCGCTTCGATATACCCGGCTTCATTTAGGGGATGGTTTCGCTGGTCAGGCTGCGTTGGATAGGCGCACAATTTATATCTCAAATATCTCCGAGGCTGAAGGTGATTTAGCAAAAGCACCTATGCTTCCAGATGAAAGCTTCGTGGCTTACTGCGGTGTACCATTGATTGCCAAGGGACAAATAAAAGGGGTTCTGGAAATCTTTCATCGTTCACCATTAGACGCCAGCTCAGAGTGGCTGGATTTCCTAGAAACCCTGGCTGGGCAAGCCGCGATCGCGATTGATAGTGCCACAATGTTCGATAGTTTGCAAAGGGCAAATATTGAATTGACCCTGGCTTATGATACTACCCTGGAAGGTTGGTCACGTGCTCTAGAATTACGCGATATGGAAACCAAAGGGCACAGCCAGCGCGTTACAGAATTAACCTGTCGCCTGGCTCGGGCCTTTGGAATCAGTGATGATGAATTGGTGCATGTGCGCCGCGGTGCGTTATTGCATGATATTGGCAAGATGGGTATTCCAGATAGGATCCTGAACAAGTCGGGTAAACTTAGCGAGGAAGAATGGGTGGTGATGAGGCAGCACCCGGTTTTTGCTCACATGCTATTATCCCCAATTCTTTACCTGGCCCCAGCGCTTGATATCCCATACTATCATCACGAAAAATGGGATGGTACAGGATACCCGCAGGGATTGAAGGAGGAGCAGATCCCTCTGGCAGCGCGAATATTTGCAATAGTAGATGTATGGGACGCACTTAGTTCGGATCGACCATACCGCAAAGCTTGGTCAGAGGGGGAAGTGCTAGCTTATATCCGCGAGCAGGCTGGCAAACATTTCGATCCGCGCGTAGTAGAAGCATTCCTCGATATCATCTCTGATGTATCGTAGCTTGCATGAGTTTTGATCGAAACTATCGCTAAAAAAACAGCCGCCCGTAAGGACGGCTGTTTTTTTGTATCCACTCCCGGAAGTTGTAGATTCTTTTGAGGGAAGTTTGCAAAGGTGCGTGCTCAAGCCCCTTTGGCGAGCTAACTCCTGGGAGGATCAACCATTTATTACTAAATATACCCTCTGCTATTCCAATGGGTTCAGAAGCGGAGAGTATCTAGGGGTAAATAGATCAAACAACAAATTTACCGTCTTTATACATTAAATCACCATCCACGATTATCTCACTTTCAGCCATATCGCAAAGCATATCCCAATGGATGCCCGAGTCATTCTTGCTACCCGTTTCGGGGTAACCGGCACCCACGGCCAGATGGATGGTGCCGCCGATCTTCTCATCGAAGAGCATATTCTTTGTGAAGCGTTGGATACCATAGTTCGTGCCGATACCCCACTCTCCCAAATACCGGGCGCCTTCATCAGTGTTGAGTAGCGTGGTCAGTAATTCATTCCCTTTGCTGGCTTTCTCTTTGACCACTTTGCCGTTTTCAAACCAAAGCTCAATATCTTCAACTTCCTGTCCACCATAAATTGCTGGATAAGAAAAACGGATATAGCCATTAGCTGACTCTTCTACTGGACCAGTGAAGATCTCCCCGTCCGGGAAGTTGTATTTGCCATCTGCTGGCTCGAAGGTGCGTTCTTTGATGGAGAATGCGAGATCGACATTACTGCCTTTGATGACAACCTGATCGCGGCCTTCCAGCCAGTTGATTATTTCGCGCTGACGTAGCCCTTCTTTTTTCCAGAAAGCTACGGGATCATCCAGGTGGAGCATACCCGCGCTATAGACAAATTCCTGGTACTCGCTTAGGCTCATATCGGCCTCTTGCGCCATAGCGTGTGTTGGGAAAACTGTCAGCGACCATTTCAGATCTTTATTGGCAGCCCGCTCGAGGAATATTTTGCTGATCTCGGCGTTTGCCTTGCTAAAAAGAGATTGGCGTTCTGGATTGACACCGGAAAGTTCACGGGTATTGTGTTCAGCTTCGATATATAAACTGGCATCAAATGTTTCTGTGACCAGCCGTCTGACGGGGGAGATATATTCCAACTGGGCATCTGATGCGTTTTTGAAAAAGATCTCTGCTGAGCCAGGCAGACCCATTTGCAAGGTCACATGTGCACCAGCAAGAATAGCTTCTTTATACACTTCAAGATTTAGTTCTTCAGCCAGTGGACTTGTTCGCAGTACAAATTGTACGCCAGGTTGGAGATCGAGCGAATATTGCACGAGAACTTTGGCGAGTTTGGAAATACGTGGATCGGGCATTGAAATCTCCTAAAGTATTCTGACAAATTATAAAAAAAGAGGTGACAGTCGCTTAGCGGAAAGTGACTGTCACTTCAAAAAGTATAGGTTTTTGTAATGGGTTTATTGCGTTGGCGCGATTTCGAGGCTTCGCAGAATGGGGTCAAAGATGGCATCGTATGTTTGCGAAAACTCTTCGAGTGGTGACTGCAAGACGAGTAAATACCCCGTTCCTTCGTGGGCCATGCCAACCAAATAGGCAGCCATGCCGTCCCCATTTTCAGATGTGTACGTAACCGGTACGAAGCTTGCTTGCGCTAATCCGCCCAGGAAGAATTCGCCCTGTTCTAGGAATTGCATGTCGGGATGCTGCCCATACCATAGAACCATTAATCCAGAGAGAACGCTGTCATTATCCGTTCCTTCCCAGGGGAAGGATGTATACCAGATATAGGTGCTGCTATTATTTGGGTCCGAGATATATAACGATCCATCTACGGATTTATTTTCTGTTACTAGCCATTCCACAGGATGGTTGATGAGAATGCGGAAGAAGCTAGAAGCGTAGGGCTGCATCGCCGCGGTTTCTCCAGCCTGAACTTCGAAATGATCGCTGACGATCAAATTTCCATTGATAAAGACCTCGGTGAGATATTCCCCAGGGGGCAAGGGAGCGCCTCGGAGACGAACCCGCGCTTGACCAGCAGTACCACCTGTCCACACGTTTGCGATATATTCATCGTAGAGTTTCCCCGCTTTGTACCAACGAACCAGCCATTTGTCTCCCTCTTCCATATTCTCAAAATTGATTATTGTATAAATAGAGGGGGAGCCGGGGGTAAATGTATCGCCTACATCAATCAAACTGCCATCCGCAGCGATATTACCTGCATATGTGATCTCGCTAATGGTTGCACTCGTTTCAATTGGTGATTTATCGTTTACCAACATTAAACTGGCAGAAGTTTCTTTCAGCCTCGTAATTGTCCGATCGATCGATGGTGTATCTGGCGCGGCAACGTGTAAATCATGCAGGTCAATCAACGCTGAAGCGAAGAGATTGGCCTGTTCGTCGGGGGACTCTTGCAGCAGGCAGGCCAGAGCGCCATCGTATGCCTGAGTAGATACATCTGGTTGGGCATTCGCTAGATAAGCCAGACCCAAATTCATGCGTGCCGTGCATTCGGTTGGTTCTGCATCGATAGCTTCCTGCAAGGCCTGGATTGCCGCAGGATAATTTTCAGAAAGTGTATAAGCCCATCCAAGATTTGTATACACAACCGAACCGTCATTTCCCAGCGCGATGGCCTTTTCCATGTTGTCAGCTGCCAGGGCATTACGTTCAGGGTCAGCCTCCTGCAAACGGGTTTGCATCAGGGTAAACCCATGCCATTGATACGCATCGGCATACTGATCGTCGATTTCAAGCGCGGCATCAAATGCAGCTAATGCCTGGTTGGTTAATTCTTCGGCCCTATCTTCGGGCGCAACAAAGGCTTTATTACTGAGTGTTTGTCCTTCGACAAAATAGGCAATAGCTGTCTCGGGTGTGCGATTGATTGGGAGAAGGAGGGTTTGGATCACGATGACAATCGTTGTGCCGATCAGGATCAACGCTCCCCCTGAAAAGGTGAATTTGACCCAATTATTGATATTCAGAGACATGCCCAATAAGAACAATGACACCGATATCATCTGTATTGCTGTACGGTAATTCCCTGCTTTTGCTTTCCAAGAAGCTGCTTCGCGATCAAATGCCAGTTGTCGTTGGTAAATATAATGTGATTTACGGTGGAGGTCCTCGTAATAGCTGGAATAATCACCATCATATTGGCTAGATAGCAGCGGAGTCAGGCCGCGGAGGTGGGTTTGCAATGTATCCCATCGATTAGCTGCTGCGTCGTACGCCAGGGCGTTGTTTTCATCTCCAGCAATACGTGCGGCTTGGGCATTACTTTTCGCCTGATTGACTTGCTGCTGTGCTTCATACCAATCACTGTAAATATCAAGACTATACCCCACGCGTTGGTCTGTACGTGTTAATTTTCCAAAGGCGGCAACTGCCTCAGCGCGCGAACGTTGGGACGCTAGCCCCATTTGGATGACGACATTGTTCTGCAGCCGAACAATAGTGGCAATCCACAACGAAGTCAGCGCCAAGATGATTGTGATAACAGTCTTGTACTCGATTTTTCGGGGTTCGGGTTTTGATTCTGTTTCAGTCATCGTTTATTCTCACACGGGAATTAAAGAAAGCTCGTTTATCAGAATATAAAGGATGTCGATAATCAAGATTATAGATGCGATAGCAACCCAAAAAAAACGCCATTTGCTTTTGATTACTCTGGCAAAAATTAGTGAGACGACAACAAAAGAAAGTAGGTAAATGCCTGTAACTAACACAGAGCTTTTATCTATTATTTGCTGTGCCTTGTCGAAATTCTTTTGGGGATTTACATCAAGGTTTCGTGTTTCAAAACGCATCTGATTCATCAGGAATCCATGCTCGTCAAATGTCCCTCCAGGCAAGATATATTCCTCTGAGAAAAATGTAGCTTTGGCGTTCGCCGCAGTTCGATATTCCTGAACTTTTTCTCTTAAAACATTGGCTCGTTCTTCATCGCCACGCGCCAGTGCCATTTCTGCTTCTGCTTCTGTGATCATGGCAAGATCATTCAGGCGGTTATATTCCGCATAAGCGCGCAGGTCTTGGAGCATCCAGGTATGAGCAATTACATAGGCTTGTTCACGATTTATAGACGCCTCGATAGCTCTATCTTCGTATTTGTTAATTTGTCTGGTGCGTCCCCCCGAGATGATACCTGTCATCGCACCAGTAAAAGCAATGATGGCAATAGCAATTGTCACCATTGATTCTATGCTTATTGATTTTCCTTCAGATTTCTCACTCATAGGAAACACTCACTTATCATCTGATAATGTGTATTTGAAATGTAGAGAATTTGCTGCTTATTCAAAGATTATAGTTCAGCAAGAACAAAAACACCATCAAAGAAAGTTTGGATGGTCACGCGACCGTCTGGGGTGATCTCAGGGGTGAGGGTTTGCCAGCCTCCCTGGCCACCATTGAGCACATCCAGCCAGTACAGGATGGTGATATCTTCGGGGGAAACTCCCTCGGGCAAGTCAAAGGACACCTCGACACCCTCGCCGTTAGGCAGGATGCTGACCCCCTGACCTCCTTGTGTCACGTCAACGGACAGGCCGCTGATGAAACCAGTATCGGGGGGTAGGTCTCCAGGCAAGCCGTCCTGTCCTTGGCTAACGGCAGCTACTGCATCCCCAGCACCGCCGGTAACACTGACCTGAGCACCTTGATCAAGTTCAAGGGTGACAGGTTCATTGGTGTTGCCACTCAACGTAGCCTGGGCGCTGCCGTTGCCTGTGGCTTGCGCCGAACTACCACCCTGTGCCAGGACGAAGACGCCGCCAGTCTCAGTCAGCCCTTCGATCTGACCATTGAATGATTCTTCTAGTGCTACTTCCACCCAGCCTTCGCCTTCGATGAACTGCAGGATGACCAACTCTTCGATGGGGGTATCGGCGGGAAGGCCAAAGGAGATCAGGATCTCGCCCAGCTCTTCTTCGGTGACGCCATCGGCGGTGTCCATGGCGATCTCTAGACTGTCGAGTAATTCGAAACCCGCAGGCAGCTCAGCAGGCAGCACAACTTCGCCGCTGGCAGTCAGGGTGACGGTGGCATCCACGCCGGTGATGAAGGTAGCGCCAGCGCCTTCAGGCAACTGCAGGTTGACGGCCGCGCCTAAGGCAATCGCCTCGAGTAGTGAGACCGGCTGACCGCTGGTGACCGTCAAGATACCGGTGGTGAAACCGGCAGTCGCTGTTGTGCCAGCAGCGCCAGATGTGGATCCGCTGGCAGCGCCGGTGATCGAGCCTACTCCGGCACCTGTGAGCACGGTGGTTGTAGCCACTGTCGTGATGACAGTCGTGGTCGTTGAGCCGGTCGTAATAGGTGGCCCCTCAAAGATGCCCAGTGAGCCGGTTCCGCGAATGATCGTCCCATTTCGGGTTACTGTGCCATTGGCAGCCGTCAAGGTGACATTGCCATTATTGGTTTTGATTAGGCTGCCATTTGTGAGATTGACGCCAGCAGTTCCGCTGATGTTGATCGCCGCCCCGTTGTTGGTTGCCTCTACTGTGCCGCTAACCGTGGTTGCGCCGCCGCCGTTGTCGGCGAGGCCATCCAGACCACCATTGAAATCCACGCCACCAGGAGCGGATACCTGTGTGCCGCTATTGGTTGAGATGTTGTCACCGGCATTACCCGTGATCTTGCCATCACAACTCGCACCAGCACTGCAAGTGATCACCACATCGGCTTCAACGGTCAGGTTATCACCAAGCTGAGAATTATCATTGCCTGCGGTCAGGTTGATGTTTCCACCAGCGTTCTCGCGGATGGCTTTGCTGACCCGCAAGGGGCTGCTGGCTGTGACCGTGATCCCGCCGTAGGACGTGATGCCATCCGTACCGCTAACACTGCCGATGATCAGGTCTCCCGTGTTCCGGATGTTGACGCCGTACCCATTGGTGTTTGTGATCACCACTGCCAGCGTGGAGACCTGGGTGGCGAAGGGCTGAGCGGTGTTGCTGTCAAAACTGATGCTGTCCTTAGCATTGAGCAGGAGAGAGCTGCCAGTCACTTTGCCATTGGTTTTGGTCTCGATGGAACCGCCAGAAGATGTGATTTGGATGGTTTTTCCGCTGGGGCCAGTGAGATTGTTGTCGAACTGTATCGCACCAACATGCGAGAGCACAAAATCATAGCTCTCGGCTGAAAGGTTGGCAGCGTAGACCGTCATCACCTTGGTAGAACCAGCTGTGCTGTTGATGGTCACCGTGCCGCTGGATGCTATACTAATCGCGAATAGGATTTGTGAGAATTAGGATGATTGAGGAGCCTG
>CAZLNX010000279.1:0-8145 GCA_964560795.1 uncultured Anaerolineales bacterium
CCGATTAGTTCAGCCGTCTCAAAATGGGAAGTTATTTTTGCACGCCTCCTATGTAGATATCATCATCGCCATCACGCGGGGAGATAAGAGCAATCTTTTCTCCATCTGGCGACCAGGCTGGCCAGGCATCATAGACATCGTTATCTGTGAGAATTTGCTTCTCGCTACCATCGGAGTTCATGATCACTAATTCTGAGTCTCCGCCCCTCTGAGATGAATATACAATTTTGTCACCCTTGGGTGACCAACTTGGTTCGTATTCCCCTGTGCCACTTGCTACGGCGTGTTGACCTGAACCATCAGCATTCATCACATAAATACCCCATGATCCTGCCCGATCGGACATAAAGACAATTTGTTTTCCATCTGGCGACCAAGATGGCCAGGAATCTTTGGCGCTGTTATCTGTCAATTGCCGCAATTCACTACCATCAGCGTTAATCAAATAGATCTCCCAATCTCCATCATGTTTCGATGCTACCGCCAGAACACCGCCTCCACTACCGCTTAGTGGTGGAATGGGAGTTGCTGTGGGGGTGAAAGCAGGAGTTTGTGTGGTTGTGGGTACGCTATGTGAAAGATCAGCTGTTGATGGCTGAGTTCTTTCGATGGTTGAGAGTATGGGTAATGGGGAACTAGTTGATGCTGGTGTTTGTGGAGATGTGATACAGGCAGCCAAAAGCGAACTCAAAAGAAGTACCAGAGTCGAGGCGCCTTGCATAGATGCGGTCAATTGAAATTTCCCCCCGGAGAGTTTCGAAGACATGCAATGAGCTCCTTACGCGAACTCTAAACGTGAAAATTAATTTCCTGGTTAGATTTCTTTATTGTGCAAAAATAATTCCCTAACATTCGATGCCAACCCGCCTCTTACACCAGGTGTAATATTGGCAAGGACTAAGCGACGGCGCATATTTTCCCGCCCATAATAGAGGTGAGATTTGATTACTCCCGGCGAGTATTCCAGAATATCGGCAATTTCGTCTACGTCCAATTCACTGTAGTAATGCAGCACAATTACGACACGTTGGTGAATTTCTAGCGCGGCAATGGCGGCGGTGAATTCGTCTTGTTCTGATCGACTTACGCCATTCTGGGGGGTTGAAGCACTCCGCTCCGCGGACATAGGCCAACGAATGGGCTGCTTTGCCCAGGCAAAAATCAGGTTGACAGTCTCACGGTAGAGCCATGCTCTCAGTTCTTGCGCTGCATCCAGTTCGTGAACTTTTCGATGTAGTGTAAGAAAACATTCTTGCAGAATTTTTTCTGCCGCACTCTGACTGCACGTGATCCCCATGGCAGCGCGATAAATATCGGTATTATGCCGATCGTAGATTTCCCCCAATGCATCCAGGTCTCCGGCTTTGAGACGCTGGATAAATATTCCATCATCTGTTGTGGTTGTCATGGCTCTTCCTCTCCACTTCGCGAGTTGATAATGACAGCACCATAAATGATATTCTCGAGTGTGGCAAATTGACACGACCCCCTGGTGTTATTTGATACCCCTCTAAAGTATGGGTTTGGCAAGAAACCGAAATATTACACATTCGTAGCCACAGAGAGCACAGAGTTTTGGAGATTTTATAAAGTACTCTTTGTTCTCCGTGATCTCTGTGGCAAAACAGTATGCTACGGTGCTTCGAGTATAGGGTGTGCGGCAAAGAACTCCCAAATCAGATCGTTGACGGTAACCGCGGGGGTAAAACCGCCACCCCCAAAGGTGGTTGTGGGCCAGTTATGGCCATCTAGTGCCAGTGAATGCAGGATCACATCGCCATTCTCGGCACAGCCAGCCCAGGTGTCGGTGTTAATCACACCGCCCTTGGATTCACTCACTGGCTCAACATCACAGGCGTTCCTTTCCGCCCACGCAGCGGCCCAGTCTGTTACAGCGGGCACGTTGACTTTTCCAGCGTAGTTTGTGCCCTCAAAGGGGATGATCTCGTCTTTTAAGCCGTGGAAAGATATCACCGGAACTGGCCTGCTGCTCTGGCAGTCCTCATAGAAATAATATGTGCCTGCCACAGGGGCGATAGCTGCGATTCTTTCGGACAAGTCACAGCCTAAACGATTAGCCATGCCGCCGCCATTGGAGAAGCCCACGGCGTAGATGCGCTGGGAGTCAATATTGAGCTGGCTGATCAGATAGTTTATGAAATCTCCAACAAATTCAATATCATCAACCTCTGTCAGCGACTCACTTTCCGGCAAATCTTCCCACGTCGAGGGTGAGCCTGTGGCCTGCGGGTAAGCGACGATAAAGCCATGCTGGTTTGCCAATGGGTTGAATTGTAGATAGTTTTCGGCATCAAAGGCGTTAGAGCCGCGCCCATGGAAGACAAGCACCAGCGGCATCGACGTGTCCGATTGGTATGTTGGGGGGATGTGTAGTTTGAACGTGCGATCGAAGCCGCCCGAAGAGATAACATCAAAATAATCACCTGGAGTTGGATAGGCAGACTCGACACTTTCTTCTGTAGAATCAGGCTGTTCGATGGGGGCCAGGCTGGTTTTGGGGAACGAAGAGAAGAAATCCCAAATTTCATCTGTGGCGTTGATTGCCTCGGTTGTGCCGTCGATTTCGATAGCAAAATCCGAGCCCGGCCAGGAGTGCCCGCCATCAGCAATGGAAAAAAGCGCCACGAGATTATCGCCGTTGCAGTTGCCCCAATTTTCCATGGTGAAAAGCTGGCTGGGGCGGCTTATATTGGGTACCGAGTTGCAGCCATTGCGTTCTGCCCAGGCCTCTACCCAATCATAGACCAGTGGATTATTTTGGTTGCCCTCGAAAGGGATGATGGAATCATTCAGGCCGTGGATCGCCAGCACCGAAACGGCGTACTCTGCATCGCAATCGTAATACCCAACGTGCCCGCCAGAAACAGGCGCGACAGCAGCGAAGATATCCGAGCGCGAACATGCCAGCCGATTGGCAAAGGACGCTCCATTGGAGAATCCCGTGGCATAGATACGCTGCGGATCAATGTTCAGTTCCTCTTGTAAGAGTTCCAGTAACGCATCGATGAAGTCCATATCGGGATCGCCAATTTCTGTGGGTACCGCGCCCCACCAGGTTGGCGGCTCATCGATAGCCTGGGGTGCCACAACCACGAATCCTTCTTGATCAGCTTTGGCGTTCATCTGTGTCATCTCCTGCTGGTGCACAGCAGTGTCTGTGCGCCCATGTAGATTGAACACCAGAGGAATAGGATTCTCAGGTTGATAGCTGGGGGGAACATGCAAAAGGAATGTCCGGTCAGTGCCATCCACATTCAGGGTTTCGTCGTATTCACCGGGTTCCTGGTATTTGCTGGCGATGGTTGTCTGGGTAGGTTCTGTCGTGGTGGATGGCTGCGGTGGAAGCGTAGGCGCGATTGGTTCTTGGGTGCAAGCTGCCAACAGCACGATGAAAATGAGTACAAATAAGATTTTTGGTTTCATGATTCTTTACTCCGTGTTTATTAATATTTTGGCATTCGCTTCAAAAAAATCCCAGATAATATCGGTGGCATAGACATCAGGGGCAGGGCCATCCAAATATGGTCCTGGACCAAAACCCGAACCGGGCCAAACGTGACCACCACCATCAATAGTATATGACATCACCGAAGCGTTGCCTGCGCAATCTCCCCAGGATTCGCGATTGACTGTTCCATGTGCATGATCAACAACGGGGGTTAGTTCGCATTGATTGCGCTGTGCCCAGGCCGCGATCCAGGCAGGGATTGAGGGGAGATAATCTCCGTCGCCCTCATAGGGGATGATCGGATCATCAGTGCCATGGATAACCAAGACAGCTACAGGAAGTGTTGGCTCGCAGGTTTCCATTTGGGGGTGGGCGCCAGCCACCGATGCGATAGCAGCAATCTTTTCAGACATTGTACAGGCTAAACGGTTAGCCATCGCGCCACCGTTAGAAAATCCTGTGACATAGATCCGGGTTGGATCGATGCTGTGTTGGCTTTTCAAGGTGGATATTAATTCTTCAAAGAATTCAAGATCTTCTTGCCCTTTTGGTCCGGGCGCGGGCCACCAGGTTGATGGTTGTCCAAGTGCCTGGGGGCTCACAACAATGAAGCCCTCCTCGTCAGCCTTGGTATTCATGTGGCTGATCATTTCCTGTTCATACATACTTCCGCCGCGACCGTGCAAATTGATTACCAGCGGCATCTGCACTCCAGGTTGGTAGTCTGGCGGGACATGGGTGATAAATTCCCTAATCGTCCCGTTCACAGGAAGCTTACCATAATGATCACCTGGGGGGCGATGGTATCCCTGAGGAATGGGCGTGTACGTTGGTACCACGGAAATTGCCCCATCAGGATAGCTTTGGCACCCTGACAACCAGACATACGCCAACACCAAGATCAATCGTCCTAGAAAGCGCCAATATTTTTGGTTCACTTCATCCTCAAGGGCGTGGATTCGATTCGAAAAACTCCCAGATTAGATCGGTGGCATAAATGTTGGGTTCTATATTCTCGCGCAGCTGTGCCAATGAAGATCCAGGCCAGACATGCGCGCCGCCGATGCGCGAAACGAGCCTGACGGTGACGCCTTCATCGCAACCACCCCAGGTTTCGATCTTCAAAGATGGATCAGGCTGCTCGACCTGGGGGTCGGGTTGGCAGCCGTTGCGTTGGGCCCAGTACTCTACCCAAAGGTGTACAGGGGGAACTTCGTTGCTGCGACCTTCGTAGGGGATGGTGGGATCTTCCGTACCATGGATGACTAAGACTGAAAGCGGTCGCTCGATATCGCAGTTGGGGAAGTCGGTGTGTCCCCCTGCCACGGGAGCGATCCCTGCAAAGGTCTCTGACATGAAGCAGCCTAAGGCATTGCTCATCGTGGCACCGTTGGATAAACCCGTTGCATAAATACGCCCCTGATCGATGTTGATCAGGCCGTTTAGATATTCCAGCAAGGTGACAAAGAAATCCTTGTCGATCTGGCCTTCAACTCCAGGCAAGGGCCCATGCCATGAAGCAGGCTCTCCCAAGGCCTGGGGGTGAACGACGACAAAGCCTTCCAGATCCGCTTTGGCGTTCATCTCCGAGACTTCCTGCTGATCGAACATCGTGCTGCCATAACCGTGCAAATTGATCAATAAGGGTGTAGGCGTCTTAGGGTCGTAACCAGCAGGGATGTGTATGCTAAACCAGCGTGGGAAGCCATCCACGGGTAGCATATCGACATAGTCGCCGGGTTTCTCGTAGCGCGCCAGGATTGAAGGAGCGATGGAAAACTCGTTGATGACTTGATCGGATTTTGGGTGCGCGGCGAAAAATTCCCAGATTAAGTCAGTGGCGTAGAGTTCAGGTTCCAAACCTTCTTGATAGGGTCCAGGACCGTAGGCTGATCCAGGCCATTCGTGGAGTCCACCTTTGTCGGTAAAGAAGGTGACCTTGGCATTCCCTGCACAATCGCTCCAGGTTTCCTGTTTGAAGTCTTCATTGTTCTGGTCAATGCTCGGGGACAGATCACACACATTTGAGTCTGCCCAGGCCTCGGCCCAGTCATATACCGCCGCTGTCCTTCCGCCATCCCCATCCAGGGGAATGACATCATCATCAGTGCCATGAAAAATAATAACCGAGACTGGTTTTTCCAACACACATCCCGCCGGGTGCGCGTTCCCTGCAGCGACTGCTGCCACGGCGGCGATCTTGTCCGACAAATAGCAGCCCAGGTGGTTGGCCATCGTGCCGCCATTGGAAATCCCTGCCACAAATATGCGCTGTGAATCGATACTCATCTCAGCGCCGAGATACTCGATCATCTCGTCGAAGAAGTGGTTGTCGTTGGCGCTGGCTGGACCGGAGATGGGTCCCAACCAGGTAGCAGGCTCATGCAGCGCTTGTGGGTAGACGACCAGGAATCCTTCTTGGTCGGCTTTGTCATTCATGAAACTGTGGTTGGCCTGACCGTGGGCTGATCCGCCAGCGCCATGTAAATTGAAGACCAGGGGAGTAGGAACACCCGGTTGATATCCAGGTGGCACGTGCAGTAGAAATCTGCGCTCAATGCCGTATACCTTGATGGTGACATCGTAGTCATCTGGCACCTGGTAAATTTGGATGATCTCTGGTGTGGGTTCTGCTGTGGGCGCTACGGTGACGGCCTCAGTGGCGGTCTCCGTGGGGGTTTCAGGGGTGGGGGATTCCGCCGAGCTGCATCCCACAACAAGAAAAATGACAATTGTGCAAATGATTGATATTTTAAGATTCACTGCGATTCCTTTCATTATGCGATTGATCTCTCATTTCCTTTTTGGGTTGCTGGCGAAGAAATCCCAAATGGCTTCACTGGCATAAAAATTGGGCTCCAATCCTTCAGGGTAGGGACCTGGACCATACGCTGATCCAGGCCATTCATGCCGACCGCCTTCAACCGTGAACAACACAACTTCAACATCTTCGAAGCAATTGGGCCAACTCTCTTTTGAGACTTTACCAGTAATTTGTTCAGTAAGGGGATCTGGGCTGCATCCGTTTCGTTCTGCCCAGGCCTGTATGTAGTAACGCGCTGTCACAGCATATGGGTTGGTGCTTTCGTAGGGGATGTTTCTGTCTTCAGTGCCGTGGACTGCAATTACAGAAATAGGGTTTGCAGGTTGGCACGTTTCGATGCTGTTGTGCCCGCCAGCAACGGGTGCAATCGCCGCGAAGGTATCTGCCATCTCGCAGCCCAGGTAATTCGACATCACACCGCCGTTCGACATCCCTGTAACGTAGATTCGATTGGGGTCAATGTTTAAGTTGCTATCAAGATGATCGATCATGGCTTTGAAGAATGCAATTTGAGCCTGACCGACCTCGCCGGGATAGAAATTGATCCACAGCGGCGGATCGCCCAGCCCTTGGGGATTGACCACGACGAAATCATCCTTATCACCCTCAGCCCACAAAAAACTCAAGCCCATTTGTGAGCGGGCGGTTCCGCTGTAGCCATGCAAGTCAAAGACCAATGTATAGGCATGATCAGGGTTGTAGTTTGTGGGAATGTGCAAGACAAAAACTCGATCTGTGCCATCAACGTCCAGGTGTACAAGATGATCTCCCGGAGTCGATATATTCTTGGGTTCAGGCGTAGCAGTAATGAATATGATCTCAGGCGTGTAGGTTATGTAGAAGATTTCTGGCGAGGGGGAATTCTCACCTGCATTGAGGGTTGGAGCGCAGGCTGAACAAAAAAGTAGAGCGAAGATGAGCGGCAATAAACGTCTCATAAGGTGTTGATTGTGATCTCAGTTGATCATAAAGGATGCACAGTGATTGCGCACGCTACTGGAGAACTACGTCAACCCTACTGGAGTCTGGTTTTGTCCCTTAAATCCCCAATCCCTTCAGCACGATCTTCGATCGCAGGACAAGTCTGGATGGAGTCAGACTTTAGTTCCCCCCGGACTTGGTGGGTTAGGGGGGCAAAACATCCATCGCACAGCGGAAGCCGATGCTGTTCTCGTAACGATCGGGTAAAAACCAGTTGCGAAATTGGTTGCGGGCATGTCCGCGCGCAGTGTCCCAACTGGCGCTGCGCAGTACCCTATAGATTTCTTTAGGGTCAGAGTTGGGATGCTCCAACCATTCATGCCCTTCGTAGAGCTCGTGCCAATCCCAATTCCATTCCCAAACATTGCCAAGCATATCGAATGCACCGACCCAACTGACTCCATCAGGATAATGTCCCACCGGCGATGTGTCTGTAAAACCATCATCGGTGGTTGGGTCAGGATGGGGCATGTCACAACTGGCATCACAATAGTTTGCCAATTTGCCGTCGAACTCATTACCCCAGGGGTAGTAGAATGACTCGGGTCCACGAGCGGCAAAAGCCCACTCCGCTTCTAAAGGCAGCCGCGCCCCAGCCCAGGTGCAGTAGGCCACGGCCTGGTACCAGGTCACATTGATGACAGGATAATCCGAAAAGGCTGGATCATCATAGTAGGTCTCACGAGTCCGGGAGCTGAAATCTTGAGGCGCAGAACAGTGCCCATTTTGGACGCATAGATCATATTGCGTATTTGATACTTCGGTCTGATCGATCCAAAAAGCTTCGACGGCCATCTCATGTTTGGGATATTCATTCTCATAGGAGGCGTGCAAAAATAACTTCCCATTTTGAGACGGCTGAACTAATCGG
>CAZLNX010000280.1:0-8118 GCA_964560795.1 uncultured Anaerolineales bacterium
CAGGCTCCTCAATCATCCTAATTCTCACAAATCCTATTCGCGATTAGTATACCAGAACACCTTCATCGACCCCGACGTGGTCTTCTTTGAAAGCCGCACTGTAGAACTGGTGATGATGACCATGCTCGGCGGATTAGGTACGGTGGCCGGCCCTGTCATTGGCGCGGCGACCATCTACTGGCTGCGGGATGTTGTTTGGGCAGCCTTCTTCCAGTACCACCTTATTGTTCAGGGTACACTGCTGATTATCATTGTACTCTTCGTCCCGGAAGGGATTATGGGGACGCTGGGCGACCGCTCCGGCACAACGCTAGGCCGGTTGATGAAAAAATGGTTCGGCCAACAAGAGGAGGAGCAAACCACATGAATGGCAATGGCAAACAGCCTCTTCTAGAAGGGCGCGGTGTTAGCAAGTTCTTTGGCGGGTTGGCAGCCTTATCCAACGTAGATTTCGCTGTTTACTCCGGAGAAATCGTAGGTTTGATTGGGCCCAATGGCAGCGGAAAAACCACTCTGTTTGACTGCCTCAGTCGGGTCCAACAAATTTCTCAGGGGCGAGTGTTTTTCAAGGGAGCCGAAATCACTAACAAGAAACCATATCAAGTAGCCCATATGGGGCTGGCACGCACCTTCCAGGTCATCCGCGTATACCGCCAGCTCACCGTACTGGAGAATATGCTCCTCAGCCGCCAATGGCGCGGCGAAAATCTACTCAGTCAATTGCGCCCCAGCCAACCCAAAGTAGAAGAGCGCGCTCGAAATCTGATAAACTTTCTCACGTTGGATCATCTCATGGCAGAAAAAGCTGGCAACCTTTCAGGCGGCCAGCAACGCTTGCTGGAAATCGGTATGGCGTTGATGCCCGACCCGGACTTGATCCTTCTGGACGAGGCTGCTTCAGGCGTAAACCCCACGTTGATAGAAACCATCAAAAACCGCATCCGCACGCTCAACCAGGAACAGGGTAAAACCTTCCTGCTGATTGAGCACAATATGAACTTCATCAGCGATTTATGCAGCCGGGTTTTTGTGCTCAACTACGGCATGAAGCTGGCCGAAGGCCCTCCCAATGATATTATCGAAAACCAAGAT
This sequence comes from uncultured Anaerolineales bacterium, assembly GCA_964560795.1. Lineage (GTDB taxonomy): Bacteria > Chloroflexota > Anaerolineae > Anaerolineales > UBA11858 > NIOZ-UU35. The sequence goes on from CAZLNX010000280.1 coordinate 1,093, forward strand.
GTGATTGAAGCCTATTTTGGAACATAAGTACATTCCAGAAGAAAAACATTAGGTACGCAAATGCCCAAATCAACCAATGGCGATCCACTCCTGGAAATAAAAGATGTTTACGCCGGTTATCTAGATTTTGACATTCTCAAAGGTGTGAATCTACGCGTCCATCCCGGCCAGATCGTCTGTGTTATCGGCCCCAACGGGGCAGGCAAATCCACCGTCTTCAAGGCCGTCTACGGCTTCATCAATATCCGCCAGGGAATAGTAGAATTCGACGGGCAAGAAATTACAGATTACCGCCCACAGCAAATGCTGCAAGCCGGTGTTACTATCGTCCCGCAGTTGCGCAGCGTCTTCCCGCAAATGACCGTACTGGAAAACCTTGAAATGGGCATGTTCCTGGAAAAAGACAACACCCGAATCCAACGGCGGATCAACGAAATTTTTGATCTATTCCCGCGCCTAGCCGAACGCGCCAAACAAAAGGCGGGCACCATGAGCGGCGGTGAGCAGCGTATGTTAGAAATTGGCAGGGCGCTAATGCAGGAGCCTAAACTCCTGCTTATGGACGAGCCGTCTGCCGGACTTGCGCCGCTTATTACCAAAACGATCTTTAAACAAATTAACCGCCTGAACCAGGAATTAGGTCTGACTGTGTTGATGATTGAGCAAAACGCCCGCCAGGGGCTGGAGGTCAGCCACCAGGGGTATGTACTTGAATTAGGACAAAACACCTATGAGGGCAGCGGCCAAGAATTGCTCGCGAATGACGAAGTGCGGCGCTCCTTTTTAGGGGGACAATAGTAAGCCCGGTTTTGCAGGCAATCCCATATGCCGTATCAAAGCGCACCGAACTCTGATACTATTTGGTAGGAATATCACTGACGATGCGGTGAAAACGGCGTATACTTTAAGTGATATAGCACCAAAGGAGTTACCCATGTTAGTTGGCGATCGAATGTCCCATCCAGTAATTACCATATCCGCTGATTTGCCCATCATCGAAGCCGTCAACCTAATGCGGCGAGAACATATCCGCCGCACGCCGGTGATCAAAGACGGGGGATTAGTCGGTATTGTCTCCGATAAAGATCTACTCAATGCATCCCCCTCTCCGGCAACCTCGCTCAGCATCTGGGAGATGAATTATCTACTGAGCAAGATCACTGTAGAAGATGTGATGACCACCGACGTCCTCACCATCCAAACCGACACCCCCATCGAGGAAGCCGCCCGCATCATGGTCGATAACAAGATCGGTGGCTTGCCAGTGATGAAAGGCGATCGAGTGGTGGGCGTCATCACTGAGACCGACATCTTCAAGATTTTCTTAGAACTTATGGGAGCGCGTGATCTGGGCGTGCGCGTGACTGCACTTTTACCTGAAAAAGTTGGCCAGTTGGCAGACTTATCAAAATCCGTCGCAGAGGCTGGTGGGAACTTCGTAGCCCTGGGTCAAACTGCTGGAGATGATCCCACAAACTGCAAATTGACCTTCAAAGTCACCGGCATTGATGAGGACGCGGTTAGCGAGGCAATTCAACCTTTCGTCGAGAAAATCGAGGATATCCGCACTACCAGTTCATAAAAATCATTTTCTAAATTGGTAGAGACGAGGCAGCCCTCGTCTCTACAGATTTCCAACTCCAGTGGGGTCATTTTTGTTTTCCAACTATTCAAAATCCAACATCCAATTTCTACATCTAAATTCGAACATCCGTTCCACAACATCTCGTCCTACAGTATAATTCTGTCATGACCTCTACCATTGTCGCCCTAGATATCGAAACGACCGGCCTGAACCCCGATTCCGATGGCATCACTGAAATTGGCGCTGTCCGCTTCAAGGGGGATCGCATTGAAGATGAATTTCAAACGCTGATCAACCCCGGTAAGCGTATTCCCGCGCATATTACCCGGCTAACGGGCATAACAGACTCCATGGTACGGAATGCACCATCGATCCACGAGGTACTTGACGAGTTAGCGTACTTCGTCGGAGATGCCCCGGTCTTGGGCCACAACGTCCGCTTTGACCTCGGCTTTCTGCGGCGATACGGCATCCTAACGGAAAACGAGCCGCTAGACACCTACGAAATGGCCGCCGTTCTGATGCCCAATGCGGGGCGCTATCAGCTTGGCGCTCTGGGGCAAGCACTGGGTATCCCGTTGCCAGCCACGCACCGGGCGTTGGATGACGCACGTGTTACCCACAAAGTGTACACAAGGTTATATGATGTCGCGCTCAAAATGCCGATTGAAGTGCTGGCCGAGATCGTTCGTCTGGGTGACAATGTTGAAAATTGGCTTGGGTACGGGATATTTTTCGACGCCCTCCGAACTCGCTCAAAAGAGAAAGTTCCAGCCCGAAAAGGACGGGGCGGATTCTTCGAACCCTTGCTCCGGCGTGGGCACGCTGAAGATTTAGAGCCTCTTGCTCCCGTAGAACATCCTACCCAATTAGATGTCGAGGAAGTAACTTCAATTCTTGAATATGGGGGGGCATTCTCTCAGTATTTCGACCATTTCGAGCAGCGACCCGAACAAGTCGAAATGCTGCGCTCAGTTACACACGCCCTCTCAGAGAGTCAACACTTGATGGTCGAAGCTGGGACCGGCGTGGGCAAATCCTATGCTTATATCATCCCAGCTGCTCTTTGGGCAATGCAAAATGGATTGCGGGTGGTCATCTCCACGAATACCATCAACCTGCAGGATCAGTTGATTAATAAGGATATCCCTGACGTGCAAGAAGCGCTGGATATCGATCTATTCGCCTCGGTGCTCAAAGGACGTGCTAACTATTTGTGCCCGCGACGCATGGAAACTATTCGTAAACGCGGACCAGAAACCCCTGAAGAAATGCGCGTGCTGGCCAAAATCATGGTCTGGCTATATCAGGGAGGCACCGGAGACCGCGTTGACATTAATCTCAATGGTCCGCTAGAGCGCTCTGCCTGGACTCATATGTCAGCATCGGACGATGGCTGCTCATCAGATAATTGTCTGAAACACACCGGCGGCGCCTGCCCGTTTTATCGCGCCCGTCAGGCGGCGCAAAGCGCGCATATCATCATCGTCAACCATGCGCTGCTGCTGGCTGATGTAGCTACTGGCAACCGAGTGCTCCCTGAATATGATTATCTGATCGTCGACGAGGGGCATCATCTGGAAAGTGCCAGCACCAATGCGCTTAGTTTTCGCGCCTCCCAAAAGGATTTCATCCGCCTGCTGCGCGAGGTGGGCAGTTACCGCTCCGGCTCGAGTCAGCCCTCCGGCATCTTAGGTAGGCTCTTATCCTTGCTACACGACAGCGTCAGTCCCAGCGAATATGCTGGCTTCAACAATCTTGTAGAACGCGCCAGCGATCACGCGTTCCAGTTAGAAAGCCTGGTGCGCAGTTTCTTTGAAACAATCGACCATTTTCTCTTCGAGCAGCGTGAAGGGCAACCCATGGGTCCTTATTCGCAGCAAGTTCGCATTTTACCTGGAACCCGCATCCAACCTGCCTGGTTGGAAGTAGAAGTTGCCTGGGAAGATGCGCACACAACAGCCGTCGCCTTGCTGGGCAAACTCGAACAGATTTCGCAAGCCATGGTCGATCTTTCTGAGGCTGGCTTTGGGGATATCGATACCCTCGAGGAAACTTATCACGATGTCACCAACATCTATAAGCGGTCAAAGGAAATGATTGAGAGCATCGAGGCGCTAGTGTTTGATCCCAAACCGGACGGCATCTATTGGGCTGAAGTTAAACCCAGTGGACGTGGCATCACTTTGCAAGCTGCACCCCTGCACATCGGGCCATTGGTGCAGAAACACCTCTGGCATGAAAAATTATCCATTATCCTGACATCAGCTACACTGACCACTGCCGGGGAATTTGACTACCTACGCGGTCGTCTATCTGCCGAAGATGCCAACGAGTTGGCTCTGGGTTCCCCCTTCGATTACGAAAATTCCACCCTGCTATACATCCCTAACAATATCCCCGAGCCCAATGATCGGCGTGGCCACCAGCAGGCCATTGAAGGCAGCCTGATTCATTTATGTAAAACAACAGGCGGCCGGACGCTGGTGCTGTTTACTGCATACTCCCAACTCCAACAGACATCAAAAGCTATCGCCCCTGCCCTTGCAGACCAGGGGATCATTGTCTTTGAGCAAGGTGAAGGCGCTTCGGCACATTCTTTGCTGGAAAGTTTCCGTGAAGCAGAACGCGCTGTTTTGTTGGGGACACGCGCTTTCTGGGAGGGCGTAGACATCCCTGGCGATGCGCTGTCCGTATTAGTGATTGTCAAGCTGCCCTTTGCGGTGCCATCTGATCCCATTGTGGCCTCACGCGCCGAAACCTTCGAGGAGCCTTTCTACCAGTACAACGTCCCCGAAGCGATCCTGGATTTCCGACAAGGATTTGGTCGCTTGATCCGCACTGAGTCCGACCGCGGCGTGGCGGTCATCCTTGATCGTAGGGTGCTCTCCAAACGCTACGGACGTTTGTTTATTGATTCCCTGCCGCAGTGCACCCAGAGGGTAGGCCCCTTGCAAAATCTTCCCCAAGAAACCGCGCGATGGTTAAATTTGTAACCAGCCCCCACCCCCGACCCCTCCCCCAATTATGGGGGAGGGGCGCTATTTCCAAAATAACCTATAGTGGCTATTCCACCATAGGTTATTTTGGAAAATCTTTAATAAAAATTTTCGCACTCTGCGCTCTCTGCGTCTCTGCGTTTAGCGTTTCTGTAAATGCTCAAACCACCCCAGAACCTGAGATTATCTCCATTTCCAACGAACGTGGCGCGGGGAATAACTGGTCTTCGCACCCCTCTGTCTCCGGAGATGGGCGTTTTATAACCTTTCTCTCCGCGGCAGATAATCTCGTCGCCAACGACACCAATGGCGTTGCCGACATCTTTGTGCGCGACCGGCTGTCGGGCATCACAGAGCGTGTTTCCATCTCTTCCACGGGTGCACAAATGGATGCCCCCGCAGAACTTCCCATGATCTCTGCTGATGGGCGCGTGGTTGTCTTTCAATCCCAGGCAACTAATTTGATTCCCGGAGACGGAGTCATTCAAACCGATATCTACACCCACGATCGCCTGACCGGGATCACCGAACGCATCTCGGTCAACGACCGCGGTGAACGCGGCAATGGGAACTCCACATCTCCCAGCATTTCAGCAGATGGACGCTATATCGCCTTCCGCTCAGAAGCTAGCAATCTGGTACACAACGACACCAACAGTGTCAGTGATGTTTTCATCCGCGACCGCCTGACGGGACACACCTTCCGTGCCTCGGTCAGCAGCCGCGGCCAACAGGCCGACGCCCCCTCGGGAGAGCAGGTGCTTCTCACCCAAGATGGTCGCACAGTGATATTCAGTTCCCAAGCCCATACGCTAGCAGTATCGATCTCAGATGAGCCGCGGTTGTATCTCTACAACCGGGTCCTGGCAAAGATCGAATATATCAACCTGCCTATCGATGGGCGCGAACGGATCGTGTATCAGATTGCGGCATCTCGATCCGCGGGGGTAGTCGCAGCCCTAAACCTCGTCGGCGGGGACCTCTTCGAAATCCTGATCTTCGATCGGGATACATTCCAAACTCAAACCCTGACCAGCTTTCCAGCTACGCAGAATACCTTGGCTGCGCCTCCACAAATCACGCTTTCCAGCGATGGGAGCTACCTCACCGCCACAATCCCCGGTGAGAATAATTCGATGGAACTTCAGCGCTTTGCGTTAGAGACTGACCAATTTCAGATCGCTACATCAGGAACGATAGAAGGATCAATTTCCAGCACAACCAACGGGAACAGCCTGGTCTATACGCAAAACCTTGACGGCATTGCTCAAATTTTCTTTCAAGATATCGACGAAAGCAACGAATCTGGGTTTGTGCTATCGGGCCGCGTGACCGACGGTGTTGGTCAGCCCCTATCATTGGTCACCCTCACCACACAGAGTGGAATTTCCACGCGAACCGATGGAAGCGGGTATTTTCTCCTCAGCGGCATTCCACCTGGGGCTGAGTCCTTGGTCCCCTCGAAAGATGGATTCACCTTCGAGCCAGAATCCATGCCTATAGACGTACAATCCGACATCGAGGGCCTCCATTTAGAAGCCTATCACGAAGAAGTATTCGTCGAAGCACAAAAAGATCTCGGCATGCCCTACAGTTTCGATCGCGGAGATAAAGGGCCCTTCCACGGCTATGCCGCGGGGTACTGCACCGATCTGGTGTTGGATGCGTACACCTGGGGTGTTGACTATAACATCCAGTTCGCCCTGGAACAGGATTACCGGGCTCATCCCGAGCACACCTACCGCTGGCGTGATGCCCGAAACGCCAACGATATGTGGCGCTACTTCGTCTACAGCGGCCAGATGCTGCCCCACGCGGCGCCCTACCAACCCGGCGACATCGTCTTCTTCGATTGGAGCGAAGACGGTGAGATCGATCATGTGGCGGTGCTCTCTGAAACTAATTTCGAGGACCGCCCCAAGAATATGTACGACGCCACCGGTGTGATCAACAGCAACCCCAGCGGGTTGGCAGCCGAACTTCCTTGGGAGGAATTCCACGAGAGCACGGTGCGCGGTCATGCTCGATGGGATGGATCGTACGAGGTAGTTATCCCCAATATGCCGCAGGGACAATTTCTGCAAGCTTTAGTAGGATCAGCGCAGGTATCCCTGCGCTTGCTGGCCCCTGAGGGGGAGGCGCTTTCAGAGTCGGAGCGTCTCATCCCCGGGGGGACTTTCTTTGATTTGGGTTGGGAGCAGAGTTTGAGCGTGTTCTCGCCCCTGACAGACGGTGAGGAATATTTGATAGAGATTCAAAACCGTAGCGCTGAGACAACACCCTTCCAATTCCTTTCCCATGTTCTGGTAGACGGATACGTCACAGATCGAATAGAATTTAAAGATCAACTTGCGCCGGGAGAACTCCGTGAAATCCCCATCAAGCTGACTCTCGATGAAAATGGAAATTTGATATTAGAGACTTCGATCGATTTAGAAAATC
>CAZLNX010000281.1:0-8105 GCA_964560795.1 uncultured Anaerolineales bacterium
GTCTACCCGACTATCCGTTTCTCACAAAACCTATTTTTGATCAGTATATGCAGCAGAAGGTCGCTATCGCCCGGGCGCTGCTCTCCAAACCCAAGGTACTGCTGCTCGACGAACCCACCACCGGCCTCGACCCCCGCTCCAAGCGTGAAGTCCAGGCTGTGATCGAAGAACTGCGCGATGTCCATGGCACCACCATGCTGCTCACCACCCATGACATGACCGAAGCAGATGTGCTTTGCGATCGAGTCGCCATCATGGATAAGGGTAACGTAGTCGCTATGGACACGCCCGACAACCTGAAGAAGCTGGTCTCCAGCGACAATGGACAGGAAACCACCCTGGAAGATGTATTCCTGGAATTGACAGGACGCAAGCTCAAGGACGACGAAAACGAAGAATGATATGGGACACGGACACCTACGGTGATCCGTGTCCATAAAGGAAAAACAACAATGACGACTACATCACCCATCATACATCAAATACGCGCTTCCTATGCGTTCATGGAGCGCAACCTCAACCTGGTCAAACGCTACTGGACCTGGGAGTTAGTCTGGATGGTTTATTCCATCGCCAACAGCCTCAGCGTGAGTTTCATCGGGCTGGGCATGGAATACCTGAGCGGTGCCGAGGCCAATGTCGACGGCCGCTACCTAGTGCTTTACCTGGTCATCGGCACGCTGGTATGGCGTTACCTCTCGACTGTGTTCTATTGGATCACCGAATTAATCAGCATCGAGCGTTGGGAAGGAACCATCGAATACACCCTGATGGCCCCCATTCGCCGCCTGACACACATGTCCGGACAAACCATCTTCGCCGTGATCTACAGCCTGTTCTTCACAGGCGTGATCCTAGGTGTCACTGTGCTAATCTTCGAACTGGATCTGAGCGGGGCCAATCTATGGGGCGGCACACTGATGCTGCTCTCAGGTTGTCTCTCCTTCGTAGGGATCAGCGTAATGGCATCCACACTGCCGCTGCTCTTCCCCGAGCGCGGCGCCCAGATGACCCACATCGTAATCGCTATGCTGCTGCTGGTCTCTGGTGTCTACTACCCCATCGAAGTGCTGCCAAGCTTCCTGCAGAAGATGGCTGTCTTCAGCCCGGCGACGTACGTGCTCGAAGGTGTGCGACATGCGCTATTGGACGGCACGTCCACGCTGGATTTGTGGAAACACATGTGGCCAGCGTTGGCCATGGGTTTCGTACTCATCCCTGCAGGACTTTGGGTCTTTGAGCAGGCCGAACGCTACGCCAAGCGTGCAGGCAAGTTACATCGGAATGGATAACGTGAAACGTTGGAACGCCTGTCCTGAGTAATGACGAAGGGTTCTAACGTTTCGCATTCTTTAGGAGGAGAAATGTCCTTAAACTGGATCGATGTTAGCAATCTACCCTTCAACGTGATCCTGCTTCTCGAGCGGGCGCAACTGACCTGGTTCCCAGGTTGGCTGCCGGAACCCGAGCTGGGTATTGCTCTCGAGGCGAATCCCGTTGTGGCATGGTATCTGCGCAACAAATGCCCTGATATAAGCCCATGGGTCGATCATGTAATGACCAAAGCAGATCCCAGCGCTTGTGCAGAAGGTATTCGTCAGGCTGAGATGCATGTAATGAACGCCATCAACGACCTGCTGGTATATGTGGTGGACCCCACAATTTACGATAATTTGTCATTCCTGGGTTGGGACTCGAGTGAACTCACTAATCTAGTAGATTTCACGGGAAAAATCGTCATCGATGTTGGCGCGGGCACCGGTAGGCTGGCCTTCGTGGCTGCTAGAACTGCAGGCGTGAAGGCTGTCTTCGCAGTGGAACCTGTCGGCAATCTGCGCAAATATATGAGAGACAAAGCCCAAAACTTAGACAACTTCTTCACAGTGGATGGCTTGATCACAGAAATGCCCTTTCCCGACGGCTTTGCCGATATCACTATGGGCGGGCATGTTTTCGGTGACCAGCCTGAAGATGAACACAGAGAATTGACCCGCGTGACCAAGCCTGGTGGCATGGTCATCCTGTGTCCCGGCAACAACGACCGCGACGAAGGCTGGCATCAATTCCTGGTCGATCAGGGTTACCAATGGTCACGTTTCGAAGAACCTGGAGATGGAACCAAACGCAAGTATTGGAAAACTATCTGTGCAACGGAAGCTTTCTCAATTTGGGAATGCAAAGCAATGTAACAAGGAATGAGAAGAATGCAATCGCAAGATAAAGCAGCAAAGAAAGAACCGCTGCTTAACAATACGCTCAAATTATTTATGACCGCCATGGTGCTGGCCAATATCGGTGGCAGCATGTACGGATCGCTGTTGCCGCTCTATTTGAAGAACCTCAACGCTAACGTGGTGCAGGTAGGCTTGTTCTTCACCCTATCGCGCATCATCCCGTTAGTTCTTCAAATCCTGGGCGGTTGGATATCGGACTCGCTAGGACGCCTGCGCAGTATCGCCATGGGCAGCATCGCCGGAGTAATATCCTATTTCGGTATCATCTTTGCGCCGACATGGCAATGGGTTTTGCTTGGAGAAGGCCTGGGAGCGGTGACCCGATCCCTGGTCGGCCCCAGTTTCAGCGCCTTCATCGCCGAACAATCTTCCGAGGAGAACCGCGCCCGGGTTTTCGGGGTCACGGAGAGCATTTTTATGCTGGTGCTTATTATCGGTCCGCCGCTGGGGGGCTGGCTGGCTGATGAATACGGCTTTCGGCTGATGCTGATCGCCGCGTGTTTACTCTACACGGTCGCAGCAGTGATCCGCATCGGCATGGCACGCGTTGCTGCACAAGGTGCAGAAGCCAACCCCGAAAAACTCTCAATGGGCAGTCTAAAGGAAAAACTGGGCGCTATGACCGGCTTGCTGCTGGCAGGCGGTCTGATGACCTGGATCCTGATCACCGATGGTGCGCGCGACATTGCCTACACCATGTCGTTCACCCTCGAATCACTCTACCTGGAAGAAATCGGCGGCTTGAGCATGCGTGATATCGGGCTGTTGGCCTCGGTCTTTGGCGTTGCCAACATGATCACCACGATCCCGGCAGGCAAGTTGGCCGATGCTAAGGGTGAGCGCGTGCCTATTGTGGGCGGCTTTTTGCTGGATGCCATCGGCATCATCATCTTCTTGAATGTATATACATTCTGGGGATATGTGGTGGCCTGGGGTATCTTTGGGATTGGCGTGGGGATGATGTCCCCCGCTTATCAATCTCTCACCAGCAAAGCCGTACCTGAGAAATTGCGCGGCACTGCCTTTGGATTGCTGCACAGCAGCCTGGGTCTGTTTTCACTCCCGGCACCTGCCGTCGGCGCGCAGCTGTGGACTCGTTTCAGCCCACAAACCCCCTTCAGGATAACCGCGGGCATTGCCCTGCTGACCATAATTCCAGCTTGGCTGAAATTCAAAACACCAGAAAATGCTGAAACAGAAGACTCAACAATGGAACTGGCAAAAGCAGGAGTTGCCAGTGAAACGTAATAGAACTCGTGGAGCGGGGAGCGGGTTGCGTTAGGCAATGCCGAGTCGCCTCACGCTTCACTCTCTACGCTCTACGAATCTTTAGGAGACCAACATGACTACAATAGCAAACATCATCGTTCCAGAAGCACCACAAATTCCAGGTCTGAGCTTCCGCTTCTTTCAAGGGGAGCCAGATTATCCCGTCATCATGAACGTATTCAACGCCTGTAAAGAGATTGACGATTTCGAATACACCATGACCCTTGAAGGTGTTGCGCATCACTTTGAGACAATCACCAACTGTGATCCTTTCACCGATATGATCTTCGTTGAAATCGATGCGGAGCCGATTGCCTACGGTCGTGTGGGCTGGTACAAGGAAAGCGAAGGGAATTACATCTACTATTCCCTGGGCTGGATCGTCCCTGAGTGGCGTCGCCAAGGCATCGGAACTGGCATCCTGAAACAGAATGAACGCCGCATCTATGAAATCGCGTCAGAGCATCCCGCCGAGGCCCCGAAGTTCTTCCAGAATGAGCACAACGACAGGCAAGTGGGCGCGGCCGCGCTGTTGAAGGCTAATGGCTATGAAGGAGTCCGATGGGGCTACGAAATGCAGCGCCCCATCGATGCCCCCCTCCCTGAAGCGGTCATGCCGGAGGGCTTGGAAGTACGCCCGGTGACGGAAGATCACTACCGCTTGATCTGGGATGCCCAGAGTGAAGCATTTGTTGATCATTGGGGGCACACCGAAACCACAGAAGAAGATTACCAGCGCTGGCTCTCTGATCCCGTGACCTTTGGTCCCGAGATATGGAAGGTCGCCTGGGATGGCGATCAGGTTGCGGGAATGGTGCTCAATTTCGTTAGCGAGAAAGAAAACGAAGAGTACCAACGCAAGCGCGGTTATACAGAATTCATCTCTGTTCGGCGTCCCTGGCGTCGGCGCGGACTTGCGCGATCTTTGCTGGTACAGAGCATCGAGATGTTCCGCGAGATGGGGATGGAAGAAACCGTCCTTGGTGTGGATACACAGAATCCCAACCACGCCCTCAGCCTTTACGAAGGTGTCGGATACCAAGTCACGCAAAAAGGCACTACTTACCGTAAACCGCTCCAGGGTTGCTTTGAAAAAAAATGGAACGTTTAACGTTTTGGAAAATATCATGAATGAACCGAAAAACCAGCTAATCATCGTTGAAGGATTGACGGGGTTGGGCAAATCGACGCTGGCACATTTCATTGAGCGCCAGTACCACTACAATGGATTCAAAGTCAAACGAATTCACGAAGGAGAAGATCCCCATCCTGTGAGCATCGATGTCGAGGCAGATATCAAGACCTATATGACAGAATCTGTGAAGAAATGGGAAATGTTCGTCACCCAAATCCAAGAAACTCAAATGATCACAGTCATCGAAGCCAGTTTCTTCAACAACCTGATCGAAACATTGTATGCCCATTGCCTTGATCGGGAGGCAATTCTCGATTTCGGGATGAAACTACAAGAAGTGATCAAGCCCGTAAGCCCGGCACTGGTTTATCTTGCCCATCCTGACATACCTGACGCATTGGACGAGAACTTCGGCAATCGTGGCCCCGGATTTCAAGATTTTGTCATCGAATATATCGCTGATACACCCATTGCACAGGAAAAGACATGGGACGATTATGCTGGTATGGTCAAATTCTGGCATGGATTCGTTTCCATCACTGATGCACTCTTCGAAGCTTACGATATAGATAAACTCTCTATCGATATTAGCGAGAGCGATTGGGCGCAATACAATCAAAAAGTGACAGAATTTCTAGAGCTTTCAATGATTGCTGACCCAGAAATCGATCCCGAGGCAGCAGAGAAATTCGTTGGCAGCTACCAATTTAGTGAAGACGGCAAAAAGCACACAATTCAATATCGAAACGGCACTCTGGTCACAGAGATCTTTATGAACGTTGAAACCAGACTCATCCCCATAAATGACTTTTCTTTTTTGGCAGAGAAATGGCATTTTGAGCTACTCTTTGATCTCGATGGTAATGGGGAAGTTACTTCTTTCGAGATCGGCGGGCGAGATGTCGATTACTTGAAAGCCGTTGGATTCAATGCCACAAAGGTATAAACATGAGCACAAAACTCCCAAAAGGTTTCACTGCAAGACCAGGGACCCTGGATGACATCCCCGCAGTAGTGGACCTATTTAACATACACTCTCAACATTACCTTGGCACTCAAGGCTTTACAGTTGATACGATCAAGAACGAGTGGACAACCCCAAGGTTTAATCCCGAGACCGCTATCCGATTAGTTTTCGACACCGAGAATAAGCTGGTCGGCCACATCGAGGTATGGACCATCTCTAACCCACCAGTGCACCCCTGGGTCTGGGGACGTGTTCATCCTGATTATGTTGGCCAAGGTATCGGCACATACCTGCTCAATTGGGGCGAGGAACGCGCCAGGCAAGCTATTCCCAATTGTCCAGATGATGTGCGTGTGGCCTATCGCGTTGGAACAGTGAGCTCTATTGAACCAGCTAAACATCTCTACGATGCATTTGGCATGAAGTTGATCCGCCACTACTTTCGCATGCTCATCGAGATGGATGCTGCACCACCCGAACCCAAATTGCCCGAGGGCATCACAATTCAAACCCCAGAAAATGCAGCCGAGGTTATCGAAGCGATATACCGTGTCGATAACGAAGCCTTTAGAGATCACTTCGGCTATGTGGAGCAGCCTTTCGAAGATGGCTTGACTGATTTCAGTCATTGGTTCTTGAACAATGAAAATCATAATGATACTTCTCTGTGGTTTATGGCCATGGATGGCGACGAAATCGCCGGTATCGCTCTTTGCCTGAGAAAGGATGAAGAAGACGAAGGCTGCGGCCATGTGGATAGTCTGGCCATACTGCGTCCATGGAGAAAAAAGGGTGTCGGACTGGGCTTACTTCATCATGCTTTCGGTGAATACTATCGGCGTGGATTTCGGCGTGTCTCCCTTGGTGTAGATGCGCAGAATCTCTCCGGCGCGCTGCGACTTTATGAAAAAGCCGGCATGCATGCTGATCGACAGTTTGACCAATTCGAAAAGGAACTCCGACCTGGAAAAGAAATTAGTGTAGAATCTGTCACAACGTGAAATGGAGAAACTATGCCAATCAAAGCAATCATCTGGGATATGGGCGGCGTCATCGTGCGCACCGAAGATCACACTTCAAGGAATATTCTTGCTGCAGAATTAGGAATTACACGTCACCAACTGGAGGAGACCGTCTTCGGAGGCACCAATGGAAATAAGGCCCAACGCGGTGACATTAGTACAGCAGAGCTTTGGGAGACCGTACGCAAGGAATTTGAACTCTCCCAAGAAGGAATCCTTGATTTCCAAAAGCGATTTTGGGCTGGCGATGAAGTCGATTTTGCCCTTGTAGAATACATTCGCGAACTGCGAAAGCGCTACACCTCCGCGTTGCTAAGCAATGCTTTCGATACTTTACGAATCACACTGACCGAGGAATGGAAGATCGATGATGCCTTCGACACAATGATCATATCTGGTGAAGAAGGAATCATGAAACCCGATGCCCGTATCTACGAAATTGCTCTGGAGAGAGTTAGCGTCGCGCCAAAAGAAGCCGTTTTCATCGATGATTTCGCACACAACATTGAAGGCGCCCGGGCTGTGGGCATGCAGGGCATACAATTTCTCAGCGTTGAGCAAACGCTTAATGATCTAGAAGAATTACTTAACAAGTAACGGTTTCTCAAACAAAAAAGCGAAAGCCCCCGCCGAAAATCGCGGGGGCTTTTTTTGTAACGAAAATCCTAACGTGAAGTGACTTTCTATCTTGCGGGTCTCCCGTTGTCACGACTATCTTTTACATTATAAAGTTTTTCATCTGCCTCACAGAATAATCTGTCTACTCTCTCTCCGTGATCAGGGAACGTTGCACAGCCAAACGAGATGCCCATTTTTATGCCTGTATTTTTCTCAAACTCAACCCTGAACGAGGAGACTTCTTCCTGTAACCTCTTTGCCATTTGAAGAGCAGTGCTGGCATCTGTTTCTGGCAATAAGAGTGCGAACTCATCACCACCGTAACGGGCTAGATAATCCGTCTCACGTACAGCCTGAGCCATGTGCCGGGCAATTTTTTGCAGTACTTCATCCCCCTGCGGGTGCCCATATTGATCGTTGACATCTTTGAAACCATCTAAATCTAGCATCACCAAACTGAATTTGCGCTGATACCGACGAGACCGCTGCAGTTCATTCTCCATACGCTCGTTGAGCGCACGTCGATTGGGCAATCCTGTTAACACATCTGTATAAGCATGCTGATTGACGACATCATGCAAACGGGCATTCTCAATGGCAATTGATGCCTGGTCCCCAAATAACTCCAAAATACGAATTTCCTTTTCAGAGAATGCAAATACGTCATGGTGAGCAACGGTCATTACACCAACTACTCGCTCTCCAATTTTCAGCGGCACTCCGATGATTGAACCCGACCAATCCTTTGGGGCATTCTTAAATAACTCATGGGCTCCCATATCATCCACTTGGATCAGTTTTCCTGCGCGAGCGACAGTATATGTTAGGCCATCCTCTCGGGGATTGGCCAAAATCTGTCC
>CAZLNX010000282.1:0-8059 GCA_964560795.1 uncultured Anaerolineales bacterium
AATAAGGATCCAGCTATTGAATAAAACAAAAGCACCCCAGGTGAGTTGCACAGGGTGCAGTTTATTAATCAGAATCTAATGTGTGGATTAGGGGCAATTCTTATCGACAACCCAAACCGGATTACCTTCGGGATCTGCAAAACTCCCAAACCAGAATTTGTCTTTCGTATCCAGGGAGGGTCCGCCATTGATTGTAGCGCCATTCCGCTCTAGATAAGCAAAGAATTCTCGCACATCATCGACTTCAAATTGGAGGATAACCGTGTTGTTGGAGCGTTCGCCTGGCTCTACCCCGGCTTCAGCTGCAGGCGCGACACCAATTTTGATCCCTGAGGGCATTGCCAAATTGCAATAGTGGAATCCATTTTCAAAAAGCTTTTTGATTTCGAAGCCAAGCACGTCTCGATACCAGGCTACTATCTTTGAAAAATCATCTACCAATAGTACTGTCTCACGCGGACGTATTTCTATCATATTCACTCCTCGCTCTCTCTACCAATTAATCTTCTAAATCTGGAACAAATGCACGGTGTTGTAATCATTCTCACAAGGGTACCCGACTAAGGACGACCAACCGATATAGTCACCGTGAATGTGAACGATATGACTGCTTTCGGTGCCGCCGCCATCTTCTTGATGGTTACAGATGGACAATTCGCCCTTCTCGGGTATGTGTGAACGCAACATACTTTTGAGCGTTCTAATACTTTTGGCTTCCCCGATCATGCCACTTGCTATCTCAAGCCGCTTCAAGGAACTTTCTTCGCGAATCTGTGGTCTGTCGGCTTGATGGGAGATGAGCGAGAAATTATTAGTGATAGCGACGCTACCCTCTACGCCTTGCATCTCAAATGTCTGCTTGAACACTTCGATGAGATAAGCCCAACCCGGGGCTGAAACCAGAATACGTCCTCCTTGCAGGATATTCTGACTCATAAAGTTTTCAACGATCTGAGGCACATCCCTTTTCTCCCTCACCCCAACAAGTAATCGCTCACAGAGAACGTCATAGGTCACATCTTCGGTTGACTCCACATGTGTATTTGCCACGCAGACTTTGTGTCGATTGACTCCGAATGCCACGCCCTCGAGATCACCCGTCTTGAGATTGACACCATTCAATGCATTAAATTCAGGAGTCGAATGATACACGGTGAGCTGATTGGCGTGATATTCGTGCGACAAATCTCGATTCTTGAAGAAGAGTAGCCCACCATCAAGTTGGATTACACCCACTGTACATGCTGTATCGTAACTTGACTGAGACTTTATTTCCTGCATGTCACGCTCCTATCCAAACTTTTCCCTTCGTCGTCAGATTTAATAATCATTAGGCAGATCACGTAACTTGCAAAACTAATCCCTTGAGATAAGCCCCTTCGGGAAAATTCAACGCCACCGGATGGTCGGGGCTTTGTTCAAGGTGCTCTATGATTTGGGCATCCACTCCCGCGTCCAAAGCCGCGCCAGCGACAATCTTCTGAAAGAACTCCGCGGAGATGCCCCCGGAGCAAGAGAAGGTCACCAGGATTCCACCGGGGCGTAATAGCTTGAAAGCAAGCAGGTTGATATCCTTGTAGCCGCGAGCTGCCTTCTGTGCCTGGGATGAAGTATGCGCAAACTTGGGAGGGTCCAAGATGATCATGTCGAAATCGCGCCGTGAATCTCGGAATTTACGCAGCACCTGAAAGACATCCCCTTCCAGCCATTCGATCTTCTCCGCGGGCAGATCATTAAGATGGAGATTTTCCTCGGCCAATGACAGCGCATCTGAGGAAGAATCTACAGCTGTCACTGATGTCGCTTCCCCGGCCAGGGCATTGAGAGCAAATCCCCCCGAGAAACTGAAGCAGTCCAAAACATCACGTCCGGCAGCCAACTCTCGAATGCGCGCTCGGTTTAAACGCTGATCCAGATAGAAGCCAGTCTTATGCCCACGGCTGACATCCACTAAAAACTTGAGGTCATTCTCCTCGATCTGGACTCTCTCGAGGCTATCATCCCCCCGAAGGGTGCCTATGCGCAAAGGAAGGTCTTCCAGTTTGCGCACTTCGACATCCGAGCGCTCAAAAATGGTTTCGACATCCGTCAACTCTGACAACAAATCTACGATGGTCTCTCGCCAATATTCCACCCCCGCACTCAAGACTTGCATAACCAAAGTATTCGCATAGCGGTCGACGATCAGGCCGGGAAGCCTATCAGACTCCGCATGGACGAGACGTCCAGTGATCAGTGGATAGTGGACAGTGGACAGTAACTGATCACTGATTACTGGTAACTTACGAATATCTATGGCTGATTTCAAACGCTGTCGTAGAAAAGCCTCATCAATGTTCTCACCAGAATCATAGGTCCACACCCGTATCCTGATCTGGGACTCTGGGGAGAATGCGCCACGGGCTAGAAATTCACCACGCGAACTGAAAACATCTACTGTTTCCCCTATGCCAGGATTCCCTTCAACGTCCGCAATCGCACCCGAAAATACCCACGGATGGCGGCGCAGCAATGCTTTTTCACGACCGGTTTTTAGTATTATTTTTCTCATTTATTTTATTTATTTGATAAAATATTTCTGACTTTGAAATTCACTTTCAATATTCCTATTCTAAACGAAAAACGCAAGGCCGTTATCGCCTTGCGTCATCTGTTTCTACTGTGTAATCTTTCAATACACTAAATAATCCCCGTATCCTTCCCCGCTTCGGCAATGATATCCATCGCATATTCGATATCCGCTTCTTCATGGGAAGACAGCACTGTGGCGCGCAATCGAGCCAGGCCAACCGGCACCGCCGGTGACACCACTGGCAGCACAAAGAGATCATTCTTCTGTGCGTGACGCGTAACCTCATAGGCAACTTCATCGGCACCGCAAAGGACGGGCACAATGGCCGTCTCAGTGAGCATCGTATCGAAGCCGCGCTTCTTCAACCCACCGATGAACTGCTCAGTGTTGGCATTCAACTTTTCAACGCGCCATGGTTCATCGAGGATCACCTTGAAGGCCTCCATGGCTGCACCAGCTTGCGCCGGGGGCAGCGCAGCGGAGAAGATATACGCTCTACTGGCATGGCGCAGGTAGGTGATCAGATCTTTCTTGCCAGCGATATAGCCACCCACCGAGGGGATGGTCTTGCTCAACGTGCCCATTTTGATATCGACCGTGCCCCACATATCGAAGTGCTCTTCAATACCGCGGCCATTCTTGCCTAAAACACCCACCGAATGAGCTTCGTCCATCATCAACCAGGCACCATATTTCTGACAGATTTCCACCATGCGCGGCAGATCGATGATGTCGCCGTCCATGCTAAAGACCGCGTCAGCCACAACCAACTTGGCGGCATCGGCAGGAGCATCAGAGATCATGCGCTCCAGGCTCTCCATATCATTGTGCTTGAAACGTCGGAATTTGGCACCCGAGGTCATACAACCGTCGACGATGCTGGCATGATTGAGTTTGTCAGAGAAGACATAATCCCCGCGACCCACCAAAGTAGAGATCGCCGTCAGGTTGGTGACATACCCCGAGGTATACGTCACTGCCGCTTCAGCCTGTTTAAATTCAGCAATGGTATCTTCTAGTTCACGGTGCAGGTCCAATGTACCGGCCAAGGTGCGCACACCATGGGTTCCGGTGCCGTACTTGGCCACCGCGTCCTGAGCAGCTTTATTGATGCGGGGATGCCCCACCAGGCCCAGGTAGCTATAAGATGCATACATGCCCATCTCGCGGCCTTCAACCAAAACCTTTGAGCCACCGCGCAGTTCTTCCACTGGCATGTTGTAGTAATACTCGTCGTTTTCTTTCATCCCCCCAACCCGGTCCACCATCGCGGCGACCCGGCGCGCAACCGCGTCGTTGCCATTGATCAAATCCATATCGCTCTCCTGATAATTGCTAACAAAAAAGATATTGGTGAAGTTTAGTTCAGAGTTGAGATGTTGTCAATTAAGAGTATTTTGCCATCTCACGCAACTGATCTTCCCCAATCACATTGACACCTAGTTCCTGCGCTTTACTTAATTTAGATCCTGCCTTCTCGCCGGCAACCAGGTAGTCTGTCTTCTTGCTGACCGATCCGGTAACCTTGCCGCCGTTGGACTGGATGAATTCCTTGGCTTCTTGACGCGTGAACCCAGTGAGGGTACCTGTGACCACAAAGGTCAGACCACCCAATGGTAGAGACGTCCCTTCGGGATGCTGCGTCTCTACTACACTCATAATAGGCCATACGCCGGCGTCACGCAACTTATTCAAAACAGCCTGATTGGCAGGTCGTTGGAACCAATCCACGATGGCCTGAGCGATATTGGGGCCAATACCTTCAAGGGATTCCAGTTCTTCAACAGAAGTCGAGGCCAGTGCATCCAGGCTGCCAAAATGACTCGCCAAATCCGATGCCACCACTTCCCCAACGCCGCGCACCCCTAAGGCCGTCAGCAACCGGCTCAAAGGTTGGCCTTTGGATGCAGCGATTGCCTCGAGCAGATTATCCGCTTTCTTTTCGGCAAACCCCTCCAAACCAAGTAAGCTGCTCCGCTCCAGGGTGAAAAGATCAGCGACATCGCTCACCAAACCCTGCTCAACAAGCTGTTTGACAATCCGAACCCCCAACCCGACAATATCCATAGCCCCACGCGAGACGAAGTGCTCGATGTTGCGCACAAGCTGAGCCGGGCAGGCAGCGTTGACACAATACCAGGCAACTTCGCCTTCAATACGCTCCACAGGCTGATCGCAATCCGGGCAAGTTTCGGGCGGTGTATACGGCCACTCATCACCAGTGCGGGCGGCCACCAACGGGCCGATGACATAAGGGATCACGTCGCCGGCGCGCTTGACCCGCACACGGTCACCAACGCGGATATCCTTCTCGAAGATGAAATCGAAATTGTGCAGCGTTGCCTGACGCACCACCACACCGCCAACCTCGACAGGTTCAAGCATCGCATAAGGTGTCAGCACGCCGGTACGTCCCACGTTGACACCGATATCTAGAAGCTGTGTGGTGACCTCTTGGGCAGGAAATTTAAAGGCCACTGCCCCGCGCGGATCTTTGCCCACCACGCCCAGATCATCGAAGAGTTGATGATCGTTGATCTTGATCACCATGCCGTCGATTTCATAATCCAAATTGTCCCGGCGGGATTCCCATTTTTTATGCGCCGCAATTACTTTGCTAAGATTTGCGCACAAAGTGCTTTCAGGTACGGGGAATCCTAAAGCGCGCAAATAATCTATACTTGCTGCCTGCGTAGATGGTCGCGACACCCCGACGTCCGATGCATCGAAGGCCACAATCTGGTAAACCAGCAATGTCAGCGGACGCTTTGCTGTCAGGCTCGAATCCAGTTGCCGCAGGGCACCGGCAGCCGTATTGCGTGGGTTGACATACGTTTTCTCCCCAGCAGCTTCTAGCTTGCGGTTGAGTTCTTCGAAATCGGAGAGACGGATAAAGGCTTCGCCGCGCACAACGAGACGCGTTGGAACTCTTACTCCCTCCCATGACTCCCCTCCCCCGAGATCGGAGGGGCTGGGGGTGGGGGCCACAGGTATTCGCAATGGCAATGCCCTAATTGTGCGCAAGTTATCAGAAATATCTTCCCCCACTTCCCCATCGCCGCGCGTGGCTCCCTGCACGAAAACCCCATCATGGTAGTGCAGAACGACACTCAAGCCATCTAATTTGGGCTCAACGACGAAGTCCGCATCCAGAGCGCGCTCATCGACTTTGGCGATGCGCTCCAGCCAGGCATAGACATCGTCGGCATCGAAGGCGTTGCCCAAGCTGAGGATTGGTGCCGGATGACAAACTTTGTCGAACTTATCCGCGGGTGGCGCGCCAGCCCGCTGAGAGGGAGAATCGGGTGTGATCCAATCGGGATGTTGCTCTTCGATGTGGCGCAGTTCCAGCAGCAGTTGGTCATATTCGTAATCGCTGATCAGTGGATCATCGATTACGTGATATTGGTAATTGTGTAATCGAAGCTCCTGACGAAGCTCTTCTAAGCGTTGGCGCAGGTCATTACTCTCCATACGCCAATTATAGCGCAGTCACATAGCAAAAATAAAATTCAAGGAAGTGCTATTCATGTTGGGACATAAGTTCGGACAAATTTGTCATTTTGGATTGAGCAGCATCCGCTGGTTGAGTGTCCGAATTCCTGTTTGAAGATCAGAAGCGCTAAGGTTGACTGAGGTAGCAGGAATCACTATACTAATCATATAGTCTTCTCCATTCACCCCGCGCCAATAATTCCCCTTGATGAAAGACAGAGGTTATTATGCAGGGTCCACGTCAGTTCTATCTTAGGGTTCTAAGCCTTTGGTTGGTTGCGCTATCAATCGCAATACCAATTAGTCTGACTGACGTTCAGGCGCGAGGGATGCTGCCCGCAATACCCCAGCAAGAAAAAACCCAAGAGCCAACAACTTCAGAGGGCGACGGCAGACTTCCACCGCGTCAAACAGAGCCCCTTCCCGAGACAACGCCTACTCGACAGTTGCCTCCAACCGAGGCTCTCCCACCTACATATACTCCCACCCTATATGAAGAAACGACGCAAACGCCGACATTTACCCAGACGACAAGAAACACCCCAACACCAACAGGAACTTTCGAACAAGAAACGGTAGAAGAACCTGGCACAACTGCAACGGAACAGGCAATAACCGAATTGCCCGAATCTAAACAAGAAGAGACAATAGCAACAGAATCTACATCACCAGAACCAAGCATCACCGCCACGATTTTTGACGCTGATATCACGGCCACATCCCAAGTCGTGGTCCCTGCCGGACCAACGAAAACCCCAACGATCCATCCCCAACCCGAAGAACCCCCTTTCTCCCAAGAAGAAATTCTCCTAGGGATTGGCATAACCGCGGGCGTGTTGATCGCTGGATTAGGCGCAGGGTTTGGAATCGCGATTGTGAATCGTCGCAAAAAGAAAACTCCTCTCCTTTTCGCGGAAGATTGTGAGGCCATCCGCGCCAGGAATAGGAAACTGCTTAAAAAACTCAAGGAACAAGGAAAGCAAACAAAGAAAGCACAGCGCGATGAGAAAAAAGCCTGGGATAAATACCACAAGCAGCTGCGTCAACCGATCACTGATACTGAGGACTCAATTAAAGGGCTTGAAGCACAGCGCAAGCGGATCTATGATCAGTGGAAAAACACCGAGCAGCAATATCGCCGCATGTTAAACAGCCGGGGTTTAGGATTGGGCGCCAGGGCCCGCCTGTGGAGAAAGTTACCCCCCCTCTATTTGGACATGCGTCGTAAAACATCGCAGGTCGAACGCCAGATCAATAAACTAAAAAAGCAAGGTCATGTTGATAAGAAACGAAAAATCCAAGCCAGGGAAAAAGCCAGGGCAGATTTCCAGGCTGCTGGGTCAAAGCTGAGACACACATACAAAGGGCAGCTCGAAACTCTCCGCCAGTTGAGTAATCTTTTCGAAAATTTTGGTCACTGCAAAGACTGTTGTGAACTGGAGAAGATCGTCGCTGATCTAAGGAAACAAATCAAGAACCTTGACGCTCAATGCAAGAGACTTAAAAAGGAACAAGCGGATGCAGAAAAAAGAGAAAAACGCTTATTAGATGAGAGTCACCAAGCTGCACAGGCCGCCACAAAGGGAAAAGAGAACCAGGATCCTCAGAAAGCCTATCAAGAAGCGAAACAGAAACTGATCGACTACATCAATAAGAGCAATCTGAAAGACATCGGGGCTACGACCAACCTCGCCGAAGCAAAGAAATGGGATTCTTATATTGGGGAAAATGTAGGTCAGGATGTAGTGGTATATGCCAAAGACTACACCGCCTGGCGGACTTTACGAGATTACATCCAATCTGAACGTCATAAGATCAAACAACTTCGGCAAGAACTTCAACGCGCCCGAAAGATTCTTAGGGAACGAGACAAAAGCATCGGGGCGAGAAACCAAGAGACCAGGCGCAAATATGAATTGGCCAAAGATGCCAATTCAGAGAGGCTTTGGTGCATAAATCCGAAAGGCAGCTATAATAGGCGCAATGATTTTC
>CAZLNX010000283.1:0-8010 GCA_964560795.1 uncultured Anaerolineales bacterium
CTCCGCAGCCAGTCGTTCATGCCATCACAGGTGATGGCTTAGTAGTTACGATTATGGCACATTTGAACCTGATCAAAGGAAATACAAATGAGTATTCGCGTCCGGTTGTTTCTTACTTACTTCATACTAACGGTCATACCGCTTGGCATACTTGGGATGTCTATGCTGCAGCCCATCCAAAGTGTAAGAGAATTGACTGTCGCAGAGAGCACCGAGTTGATGAAAGAATTGGGGGAAGCTACCATTCAACAAAAAGCCTTAGACACGGCCAAACAAGTCGCGCTGTATCTTGAAGCTCACCCCGAGCTATTGACAGACCCAGATCAGCTATTTGAAGATTCCCAGCTTTCAACCATTGCAGTTCAGCCCGTAGGTATAACTGGCTACACCGCGTTGTATGATGACCAGGGCATTGTCTACTATCACGTTAATCCAGCATTGATTGGGGAAGACATGCAAATGTTTGAACACAGCCTGCCGGAATTCTGGGCGATCTTCGAAGCCAGCCTGGACGGAACAAAAGTCGGCTCGTATTACCTGTGGAAAGAGCCGGATAATTCACTGCGCGATAAATACATGCAATGCGTGCCCGTCGAAGGGACGAAACTCAGGGTTGCGGCGACCACGTATATCGATGAATTCTACGCCCCAATTCGAGAAACGGAACTTAAAGCCGAGCAGATTTATTTTGATACCCGTACCCAGGCGACTGCCATATTGGTTGTTGTAGCAGGCTTGGCGCTTTTCGTCGGTTGGTGGCTTTCATCGATCATCAGCAAACCCGTCACCGCCCTGGTAGGTGCTTCTAAAGCCGTAGAAAGGGGTCACGTTGAAGAGGTGAATCTAACGGATGTAGAAAAACGCAGCGATGAAATGGGCGCCCTGGCGCGCGTTTTTTCAAGCATGGCGGAGCAAGTCCGCCAGCGAGAAGAAAACCTGAAAGAAGAAGTCATCGATCTGCGTATGAAAGTACAGATATTCATCGAGATCGATGAAGCCAAAAAAGAGCGTGATGTATACGAAATTACCGAGTCGGATTATTTCAATGAACTGATGAAGCGCGTTGACGAATTTCGCAAGTCGAAGGGGGAAGAGTGAGTTACATCTAACGAGGAATATGTGCGCGAGGGCGATTATGCCAAACATAACCTACTTTCAAAGCACTGACTTCCCCGTAACGATCTGAATCAACCCCACGATGATAAAAGCTGGGCCAGATAGCATTATCATAATCTGCACCATGAACACGCGTCCCGTTTCTAATACCAATACAAACATCAACACTCCTGCTAGTGTCAACAACACACCCGCAATCAAAAATGCCTGCCCCAATTGCCGTGCTCGATGCTTCATTTTCTCTGAGTATTCCTGCGCTCGATACATTTCCTCGTTCTTAGAACTTTCTTCACGAAACACGTGTTTCATCCCTTCCAGAATTTCTCGCAAACCATCCTGTATTCCTACCCCGAGTTCTTCCTTGATCGTTGGTATCTTTGAGATCATGCGAATCGGCACAACGACCATCAACCAACCAGCAAATACCACTAAAAACGTCGAAAGCATTGCCAGTGTTTTATAGTTGAATACATTTCGAAGTACTCGATACAATCCAGTATCATTAACAATCCAATAAACTGTCAACGTCAGGCACATTGCCAATACCAGCAATGCAATCACCTGGAATACGGATTGAGGGATGAACCGAGAGTCTTTTTTCACAGATAATTTACTCCCGGCCTTCTTGATAACATTCTCGGCATTTGCATGTATTGTCTTTCCGATTTAGATACCAGTAATCAGTCGTTATTTGCCCACAAAGTAAACAAGCTGCTTCTTGTCTGTTCAATATTGAAGATTCATATACTTCCTGAGAACCCATGGATGGTTTCGAAATCCTTGGGAAATCAAAAGCATTCTGACGTACTTCAGCGAGAATTTCTTCTCTTTCTTTTAGTTCTCTCTCCAACACAATTTTCTCTTTTTTCAATTCTTCCAACTCGTCTGGTTCGCCTGGATGAACCATTTCACCCGTTTTTGGAGATACAAGCACTGATGATATTTCAGTGCTAACCTTGGCACCCTGGTAGAGTTGTGGGGCATGATCCAAGCGGAGTTTCCGATATGTCATCAGCAAATCATTCCCGGGGTCAATATAATGAAGTGATTTTCCTGTCAAGAAGCTTCTCCAAATCTTGACTTCATCAAAGGGCGTTTGCTTCATAAATTCTCGTTCGGTTGTCGTCAGATAAATACAATCGGTCCGGGTTTGATCTTCACGAAGCATTTCTGAAACAAAAATCCAGTGAAATTGTGCATCGATCTTTTCTGCGCCATATTTCAAGCCATCTCGTTTTTTGGGTTTCATCCCTGATTCAATGATCCAATAGGCGAAGTCCCCCTTTGCTGTTTCAACCCAGCAATCAACATGGCGAGGTATTCCATCAATATCAAATTTCTTTTCAATTTGAACACCGCTCCCAAATTTACTTATCAGCCACTGATACAAAATCGCTCTTGCATTTAGCAAAGTTGGAGACTCGTATCCGTACGGGCAATTCTGCAAATGCTTATGCGCAAAATGTCTTCGTCTTCTCCGTCCTGCTCGAAGTCGAACGGGTTGCCAACACCCTGGACACACAATCTCATTGCGCTTAGCCAGGGAGCGAAGAAATTCCAATTGACTATCCCATTTATTATCGAGGCTTACAATTTCTTCCCCAGATGTTTTGATCGTCGCTCTAAACATCAATAACCTCTCTGCAATCTATGTACCAAACACTCGGTATAGATTGGCCCGCCCTTGCTTGCCAATCAACTCGATTACTCCAGCTTTTCGCAGACAATACGCCATCTTCTGTGCCAACGGTCTCCTGATGCCAAGCGCTTCCGCCAAATTCCTCGCTGTAAATGACCCCATTTCCTTGGGAAGCAGCACCTGCCAATCTGTTGGCCGCTCAAATAGCCTTCGATTTACCACATCCAACAAACGACGCTCTTCGACAGCCCAGCCTCCCCTGCGCCATTTCCGCTTGCCCTCATACCGCCTGACCTCTTCTTCCCTGGTCATCAAAATCTCTAGCGAGAAGTTGCGGGTTTTTATCAACTGGGGAAAACTAACCATTTCTACAAACAAGTCCTCCACACGACCTCTCTTGGGCGACTTTCGACGCGTGACACTACTACTCTTATCCTTCGCCAACTTGACGATCCACTTCTCTTGGGCTATAGGATAAACCAGCCTCACATGATGTGACCGAACCAATTTATTTAGTTTTGCCTTTATTGAAGCAAAATTCCCCGTTTGGATTTCCACTAACAGATCATTTTGAACAACATCGATCACAAACCCATCAATTGCAACTTCAAATTGATCCCCTGGTAGGGCATACCATTCCTTCAGCGAGGCGTGGAGTGGCTTTTCGTTTAGTGTGCCGATGCTTGACATTTCGATTCGAACTCGTGTTGACTTTTGCCCTGACTCCTGTCCAAGGCATTGATTGAAGAATGGCTACAATCCTAAACAATCTTTGTCCGAAACAATTCTATCAAACTCAAGACGCTTGGGCGAGGGAGCAATCCGAACGCAAAGAAGTTATTGAAACAACGAAGCCCCCTAGATTGGGGGCTTCGCTTATTTCTCATTTCAGAAGTTTAGCTTTTTTGAAGCTGAACTTCTAGATCAACTAAATTTACTTGGAAAGCAGCACTTGAGCGTCAGTCTGGAAGCCAGTCTGGAACTCGATGCCACCCAGGGACTCGGTGTAGGGGAAGGTGACACTGTTGTGCGCCAGGTCATGGGTCTGCTTGTAGAACAGGGTGATGTAGGGGCGGCGATCCGCCAATACAACCTGCATCTGGTAGACCAATTCTTGGGCAAGTTCCAGGTCACCCGTCTCCATGAACTCTTCCGTCAGAGCATCGTACTCTTCGTCTTTCAAACAGGGCGTGTTGTAGTTGCCGGATTCGGCAGTACACTGGCTGCTGTGGAAGAAATCGAAGAAGTAGTTGGGGAAGGCCACGTTACCAAGGCTCCAGCCCAGGATGTACATATCATAGTTAGCATCAATGAACACGGGGCCGAGGATGGTGTTGAAGCCGGTCAGCTCGGACTGTACAGGGAAGCCAAGCTCACGCGCCCACTCGGAGATCCACTGGTTGAAGGTGGCTCGGATGGGATCGTATGCTGGGCCAGGGCCGAGGATGGTCAGTTCAGGAACTTCCTGTCCATCGGGGCCGAGGATGCCTTCACCAGGGGTGACATCTTGCAGATCGTCATCCCAGAAGGGTTCAGCGGTCCAGGTCCAACCAGCGTCTTTGAGCACCTGTACGGCCATATCCACACGCTCGGCGCGGGTCAGCTCTACGTAGGGCTTGGGGACATCGGGGTTGTGCCAGAAACCGTTTCCGGGGGGCATAGTGGAGTACATCGGGAAGACAACGCCGCCCAATACACTGTTGACCACAAATTCCTTATCGATGGAGGTATCCAACGCCTGACGGAACTCGTAGTTGGACATGGGGAATTTGTTCATGTTGAAGGCCAGGTAGTACATACCATAGTCCGCGTTGGTGTAGGTCTCAATGCCTTCACCGCGCTCAGCCTGCTCGCGGAGACCGCGGGCCAAACCCAAGGGGTTGATCACGTAATCCACCTCGCCGTTGGCTAGGGCTAAGAAGGCAGCATCCTGGGAACCGTAGATGGAGAAAACGATGTTGGGGCTGTATGGGCCTTGAGTAAAGCGCAGAGTTTCTGCACCTTCGGCATTGCCGTACAACTGATAAGTGGTGCCATCGGGCATGGTCAACTGCCAAGTGCCATCTTCGAACTCAACAACTTCGGCGCCCTTGAAGTAGTAGCTTTCATTAGCGGTTCGCTGCACGAACGCGCCGGGCTCCCAAGTGTCAGTTGTGTAGCCGCCGTAAACCGGAACGGTGCTGGCATCTGCTTCGTACAGGGTGGTGCGAGCATTGGTGAACGCCTCGTCATAGGTTGCCCAGGCGCCACATGTATCGGCATCGGCATCTTCAGCTTCACAGTCCTCAGGTCGTTCGACCTCAGGAGCAGCAACGCCATCCAGGAAGGCGTAGGCCTCAGCGGCATAATCCGCCCAGTAGTGCTCGGGGAGGATGGGGGCCAGGGCTAAGCCAGCCTGCCAGTTGCCCAAGGAGGGGGTCTGGTTCAGGAAGACGAATTCAACGGTGTAATCATCCAAGGCAGTGACTTGAACATCAGCATCATTGGGCGTACACTGGTTGGGCCAGTTCTGGGTCAACTTGAGATCTTTACAAGCGTTGTAGGTGAAGACATAGTCGTGGGCGGTGATGGACTCACCATCGCTCCAGGTGGCGTCTTCGATCATCTCGACGGTGATGGTGTAAGTGCCGTCGCCGTTGTCCACGGGCTCAGGGATTTCCTTGGCCAACTGGGTGACGAAGTCAAAACGCTTGTCAGAAAGCGCAAAGAGCTGCGCCTGATGAGTGGAAATCACGTAGCCTGTCCAGACGGATGAGCCTGGGCCAAGGTAGTTCCAGTAGTTCAAGGAAACGGGTTCCTCGAAGAGCGCAATGCGGTAAGCATCGCAGCACTCGGGGCCAGCTTCTTCCTCGACTGGGGCGGCCTCGACTTCCTTCTCAACCTCAACCTCGACGACCACGGTCTCGACGATCGTTTCGCCTTCTTTTTCAACCACGACGGTCTCGACAACCGTAACGGTCTCAGGTTGGCAGGCAGCCAATGCCATGCTGGCGATGACCAGTAAGCCAACCACAATTAATAATTTTTTCGATTTCACGATCTTCTCCTTAATTTTGTTCGATTAAAGTGTGGGACGAGTATGCGCGAATTTGTATAAGTAACCACCCCCTTTCCAGATTCCAAATTTCCAGCTTAAAAGAATAGTTGTCTCACAACCGAAATAGATCAAGCAAGCCGTGAGACAAACTATATTAAGGCTGAATATCCAATATGGTAAACAATCAAGTATACTAAGCATAGGAAAGTTCAATCAGGTCTGTTTGGGCCTTGGACTTTCCAGTCGTCGCCCCGGGTACCTCCGGGGCGATTTCTGTGGCATGCACAAAGATGATATATCAGAAATCTGAATGCGCACATAACACCCAAGTAGAGTCTTTCACCCTACTCAGGTAGGGGTCCCATATATGGGGTCCCATGTATGGGGACGATTAAAGATACAGGGGGATGGCAATTACTCCATCCCCCGCCATTGGAGGAGTAAAAGGTTTGCTTTTACTCGCCAATATCTTAGTGCAATTTCGAGCAATTTACATCATTCTCTAGTACAGTTTGATGTAATACTTGAGGAGCATCTTGACCCCCTCAGGAGGACAGGTTTCATTGCCATGGGGTTCAGGCTGATGTATAGTTAAGTATCAAACTATGGATATGACATACGGAATATTCAGATAAATAGAACGATATGAAGAGACTCTGGCAACTGATCAGAAACCAATTTGGCAATTTGCGCTGGAAACTAACCTTGAGTTACTTCGGGGTTACAGTTGCGGCACTTTTAGTCGCGGGCACGATTGTGATCTTGGGTTTTTCCGCGTATGTGGTTTCTAAAACTCGCGTGACTCCCGAAGAGCTGTTCCTTGATATTACGTCCGGGTCATATAACGAATTGGGCAGACAATTCCTTTCTGCTTTTCCCCCTGATGTGGAGGGCCTGGCTGATTTCCTGAGTCAATTTCGAGCAACGGTTGCCGAAGTATCCCCCATTGAGATTGGTGATTTTGTATTGAATGTCACCAGCACCAATGTACTCTACGTTATTTATACGGATGCTGAGGGAAACCTGATTGACTCTGTGCCCCACGATTTCATCCAAAATACACGCTCCGGCCAACCCTTAGATACTGACGAGATACCAGGGTTGATTGCCCCGTTTGAGGCGGCGCTTGCCGGTGAAGTTAGTTCTGATAAATTGCTCAACAAGGTCAGCAACGATCTGATCATCGGTGCGATCCCCATTTACCACAACAGCGGATCGGGCGAGGTAGTTGGCATCCTGGGATTTGTACACAAATCTCAGCTGCTCGAGGTACTGCGCTGGCCGCAAATTTCACGCCAGGTGGGAATAGGGTTGCTCTTCATTGCGCTGATCGCCGGCGTCTTTGGGATCCTTTTCGGGTTCGCAACGGCGAGAGGCCTGACATCGCGTCTGCACCGGCTGGGAAGCTCTGCGGAAGCCTGGAGTCAGGGAGATTTCTCTGTGTTTGTCGATGACTCAATCGGCGACGAGCTGGGCAGCTTGGGCAGCACGCTAAATCACATGGCCGCTCAACTGGAAAATCTACTGGAAGAACGCCAGGAAATCTCCGCCATCGAAGAGCGCAACCGATTGGCTCGCGAGCTGCATGACAGTGTCAAACAGCAAGCCTTTGCTGCCTCGGCACAGTTGGCCGCGGCCCGAACACAGATGAACCCTGAGCCACCCCAATCAGTAGAAAATCTGGACGAAGCGGAACGATTGGTCAATGAAGTACGCAGGGAATTAACCAATCTTATCCAGGAATTACGCCCCGTTGCGCTGCAAGATAAAGGTCTGGTACCTGCGATCCAAAAGTATGCCCAGGAATGCGAACTGCAAATGGGCATCCCCATACACGTGCGCGCACAGGGCACTCGCAGCATTCCGCGAGACCTGGAACAATCGCTCTTTCGCATCGTTCAGGGAGCCATCTCCAACGTAGCTAGACACAGCCGCGCCAGCGCGGCCGAGATCAATCTGGCATACTTGCCAGACCAGGTCAACTTGACCATTTCCGACAATGGTGTGGGCTTCGATCCAAACAAGAAATCCAGCGGTATGGGATTGCGGTCAATCCGCGAACGCATTGACCTGCTGGATGGAAAACTAGCTGTAGAAAGCGATAAAGAAAACGGCACGAAGATCACAGTCACTTGTAAGATTTAGCTAATACCTTCACATAAGGGTAGTATCTTGTCAAGCGTAGATTGATGGAAGCTGTTTTTTCGGGTATCATTCT
>CAZLNX010000284.1:0-7983 GCA_964560795.1 uncultured Anaerolineales bacterium
GCAGGCTCCTCAATCATCCTAATTCTCACAAATCCTATTCGCGATTAGTATACAAAGATAAAAGGAAATAAATGAAAGACATCAAGAACATCATCTCACAAATGACTCTGGAAGAAAAAGCTTCCCTGTGTTCGGGGTTGAACTTCTGGTATTTGAAGGGAATCGAGCGCCTGGGGATTCCTTCTATTATGGTGACCGATGGCCCCCACGGGCTGCGCAAACAGGCCGGGGATGCCGATCATGTCGGTTTGAACGAAAGCGTCCCTGCGACCTGTTTCCCCACCGCATCAGCCTTGGCCGCCACCTGGAACCGAGAGCTGATCTATCAGGTCGGTGTCGCCTTAGGAGAAGAATGTCGCCAGGAAAAAGTTGGCGTGATCTTGGGACCGGGCGCAAATATCAAACGTTCCCCCTTGTGCGGCCGCAACTTCGAGTACTTCTCCGAGGACCCCTTCCTGACCGGCGAGATAGCCAAAAGCCACATCAATGGGGTGCAGAGCCAGGGGATTGGCACCTCGCTCAAGCACTACACGGTCAATAATCAGGAATTCCGCCGCATGGTGATCGACGCCATCGTAGACGAGCGCGCTCTGCGCGAGATTTACCTTCCCGGATACGAAATCGCTGTCAAAGAGGCCCAACCCTGGACGTTGATGTGTGCCTACAACAAGGTTAATGGCACCTACTGCGCTGAACACGATTATTTGATGACTAAAATCCTTAAGGATGAATGGGGACACGAAGGTCTGGTAGTCACTGATTGGGGTGCCATGAATGAGCGCGTCGATGGCTTGAAAGCCGGCATCGAACTGGAGATGCCCGGCTCTCCCAACGGCAATGATGCCAAGATCCTGGCTGCAGTGCAGTCCGGCCAGCTAGATGAAGATATTCTCGACAACGCCGTCGAACGCATTTTGAAGCTGATCTTCAAAGCCGAGGAAACCCTTTCGCAGGATACGATGTACGACCATCAGGCTCATCATACTCTGGCTCGTCAGGTCGCTGGCGAGGGCGCTGTGCTGCTCAAGAATGAGAATAACATTCTGCCCTTGAGCAAGACGACCAACATTGCCTTGATCGGTCACTTTGCCAAAGAACCGCGCTACCAGGGTGCGGGCAGCTCACTGATCAATCCCACGCAATTGGACAATCTGCATGATGAGATGATCAAGCTGGTCGGCGCTGAGAACATCACCTACGCTTCCGGCTATACGCAGAAAGGTGACCTGGCTGACGAAGCACTGATTGCTGAAGCGCTGGCTACAGCCGAGGCTACTGATGTGGTGGTAATCTGCGCCGGGTTGACCGACCTTTACGAAACCGAGGGTTTAGACCGCGAACATATGGGAATGCCCCCAGGGCATAATGCTTTGATCGAGAGGCTTGCCGCGGCCCATTCGAATGTGATCGTGGTATTGAGCAACGGCTCCCCAGTGGAGATGCCCTGGGCGGACGATGTGTCTGGAATTCTAGAGGGTTACCTGGGTGGTCAGGCTGGTGCTGGCGCCCTGGCGGACATTCTGTATGGTGCGACCAATCCCAGCGGCAAACTGGCCGAGACATTCCCTCTGAAACTTAAAGATAACCCCTCCCACCACTACTTCCCCCAGGGGCCTGCAACCGTAGAGTATCGCGAGAGCATTTACGTCGGCTACCGCTATTATGATACAGTCAGCCAGGAGGTACTGTACCCCTTCGGGTATGGGCTTAGTTACACAACCTTTGAGTACAGTGACATGCAACTCAGCCAGAATCAACTCTCCGATCAGGATACACTCTCCGTATCTTTCAAAGTGAAAAACACCGGAAATGTAGCAGGAAAAGAAATCGTCCAACTGTATGTGCGCGATGTCGAATCAACTGCCTTCCGGCCTGATAAGGAACTCAAAGGATTTGCAAAAGTCGATCTGGCCCCGGGTGAGGAATCCGAAGTTATTATCGAACTCGGTCAACGCGCATTTGCTTACTACAATACTGACCTGGGAGACTGGCATATCGAATCGGGCACCTTCGAGATCTTGGTGGGTGCTTCATCTCGCGATATTCGTCTAACAGAAACGGTTGAGATCACTTCAACTCAACCGGCTGCGCCTGAAATTGATCGTGAAAAACTTGCCGCTTACTATGATATCCCTAAAGGTCAACCGGTCAACAAGGCTGCCTTTGAAGCTTTACTCGGAAGACCTGTCCCCCCAAATCTGGGCCAGCAAAAAGGGAGTTACACCTTCAACACACCGGTTGGCGATATGAGCGACTCCTTCATCGGGCGTCAGCTTGCCAACATGATGAATAAGCAGATCTCGAAAATGATCGCCGGGATGGAAGATACACCCACGGCCCTGCTGATGGAAGCCATGGTCAAAGAACTGCCTTTGCGAGGCATGCTGATGACAGGTGATGGTTCCTTGAATCGTGAGATGCTAGATGCGCTGCTTGTCATGATCAATGGCGAATTCTTCAAGGGATTTGGCGCACTGATCAAAGCTGCTCGCAACAAATAGTTTAGCAACAAGTAAAGCACAAAAAAGAGACGGTTCGCTTTGCGCGCCGTCTCTTTTAATTGTGAGTGATATATCAAATTAGGGTGTTGGTGTGTCCGTTGGAACAACCGGCGTATCGGTGTTGGTTGGCATTGGCGTATCCGTTGCTGTGGGAACTAGAGTGTCCGTCGAGGTTGCTGAAGGCGAGGGTGTGTCAGTGATGGCGGGTGTAGGGGTTTCGGTAAAAGTCGCTGTGGATGTGGGCGTAGCGCTTGGAGCCAAAACAACGATCCTGACCCAGAAATTGCCTTCCGCATTCCCACCCGTCCCAAAGACGAGATTATCTGATGAGCGAAGTTTGAAAAAGCCAATATAGGTGCCAGGGGCTGTGGGTGCAGTAAGTTCTACTGAAATATCAACTTGGGAGCCTGGGGGCACTACACCGGTGGTGAACTGCGAATCGAAGGGCGCATTCATTTGATCTCCGCTATCGTAGATCAGCCGGTAACCAGAGGTCCAATCGCAGACACCAACATTCCTTAATCGCCATGTTTTCGTAAAAACAGTCCCGGCTACAAATTCAGTATCATCGGGAACGGAGACATCAGTGACAAACTGAGCCCAGTTGCACGGGATGGGTGTATTGGTCGGTGGAGGACCAGGGGTATTGGTATAAGCCTGCGTCGCAGTATTTTCAGGGGCTGTGGTTTGATCTGGTGCTGTCGCATCGGTCGCCGCTGGAGCTTGACCTGAGGCATTCTGCGTCTCTAAGATAGCCTGGGTAAGCTTAGCAGATACAGTCTGGCGAGCCAGTGTGGCCATAATTCCTGTGTCACCACTTCCTCTTCCAGGCATATTGCAGCCGGCCAGGAATACCACGAAGAACAACGCAACAATATGAGGATATCGTGCTAATTTCATATTCCATCCTTACATCAGGCTGATCCTGATACGATTTACAATGCAATAATACTACGAGATTCATTCTTGCTCGTCAATAAGGAGATAAAAACGTCCAACGAATTAGCGCCTATACGCAAATAATTTACTGTAAATTTGTTCGAAAATACCCTTGACCAGAACGTATGTTCATGCTATTATGCTAGCACAAATATTCTATCTATTATTCGAATCCTGCACGTTAGGAGAGTGGCCCATGATGGCACGAAGAAAAAAAGAAGGTTTGAGCGACAAACATATTAGGGTGCTCCATGTTCTTTATACGTATACGGAGAAGCATGGCTACCCGCCTACTATTCGAGAGATCTGTGAGCGCGCTGA
Source organism: uncultured Anaerolineales bacterium (assembly GCA_964560795.1). GTDB lineage: Bacteria > Chloroflexota > Anaerolineae > Anaerolineales > UBA11858 > NIOZ-UU35. The sequence continues at coordinate 3,762 of CAZLNX010000284.1, forward strand.
GCTATCATCCACATCGGTAGCAAATTACTACCTCGAACGCCTTGAAGAAAAGGGTTATATCCAGCGTGATCGTGGTATTTCTAGAGGCGTCAAAGTCACATTGAAATACTTGAAAGAATTTGGTGTCCGGGTCAAAAGTACGGTCGACGAATTACTTTCCATTCCCTTAATGGGACGTATTGTCGCCAGTGAGCCTGTCCCCTTCCCCACTTCTGACTTTAGCGCATACGACTACGAATCAGGATCTATCAATATAGCAGAAAGCTTGCTGTCCGCGCAACATGTCAGGCAGGGCAACTTATTCGCCTTGGAAGTCAGTGGGGACTCGATGATCGATGCCATGGTCAATGATGGCGATGTGATCATCATGCAACCCGCCACGAATGTGCGCGATGGCGAAATGGTCGCTGTTTGGCTCAATGATAAGGACGAGACTACACTCAAGTACTTCTATAATGAAGGGAATCGAGTGCGTCTACAACCAGCGAACCCCACCATGGATGCGATCTACGTTAATGATCCCAGCACCGTAGAAATCCGAGGCCGCGTGGTCATGGTCGTGCGTCAAATGGATATGCAATAAAGAAAACGAGCCGATTGGTTTATAGAACTCCAGCTTTGTCTCAGCTGGAGTTCTTCATTTAATTGATTTCCCCATTCCGCCGCTGGCGCAATTCCAGGCGCAAAGTAGAACTCAAATCCTCTGGAAAATCATTAAGTGTGCGACGGATCAGTTTCGCCGTTTGAGGGCTGGTAGTAGCTTCAAGCGAATTTCGCAAAAAGTATATTGTCTCTTTTGGAGAAAGGCGTGCCAAAATTTTCACAACAACAATTAGATCATCCCTGATCTCGCTATCAGTCTCACGAACCAAGGGAGCAATCCAACGGAAAACCAGGGGCAGATTCTCAAAACTTTCTATCTCTAACAGTGAAGGCAGCGCTCTCAAACCAATCAATTCAAGGGGGCGATTGCTAGATGTCAGCCAGTATTCAAGCAAATTGATATATTCATCCTGGGATTCAGACCTCAACCGCGCAATTCCTTTCGATGATAGCGCCTTGATAATTTTCTCTTCTTTGCATTTGGAGCCCCACTCCTGGGCACGTTGCGCGACTCGCTCTGGGGGATTGGGCGGAACACGACCGAGAATTGCAATCGCCAACAAACGCGTCTCCACCCATCGTTCAGACCAAAGCGCATCTGCGAGAGCAAGCCCGTTTTCAGAATCAGCATCCACATGCTTTGCCAACTCGCGCTCAATCTGACGTAGGACTGGTCGAGCAACCTGATAACTTTTAAGCAATGGCGCTGACTCAATCACCTGCCCGGGTCGCAATGTGCGGTCAGTATAGAAATCTAAGAGAGCGTGCAATGATTTCAAATACCGCTTTGGATCGCCGAAATGCTCATTGAGTTCAGCGACCTGAACGGCCAATCGTGCTGGTTGGATGGCAGGCATAAGAGTTAGGAGTTAGGAGTTAGGGGCTAGCTTCTGGAGAACTTGGAATGCGGTTTCGATGTTTTCAGCAAAGGATAGCAGACCGCGATCTTTTGCAGCAATATATTCTTCGAGGGATTCGAATAAAGTTTGAAACGTTTGCTGCCAGCCAGAGCCGATCAGGATCAACGGGCGCGGCGAGGTCGCCCCTGTCTGCAATTGAGACCACATCGCTGCGGCTTCGGCCAATGTACCAATACCGCCGGGCAAGGTCATTGCCGCGTCACACTCTTCAATGAGAGCATACATGCGCTCCTTCAACGTGGGGAAGCGCATCTCTTCCATCACCCAGCGATTCGGGGAAACCGGCCGCCAGGATTCGATTTCATCACATGTCACACCAATCACATGACCCCCTGCTTCCGCCGCACCGCGCGAGACGGCTTCCATAGTACCAATATATCCACCGGTCAACACTGAATACCCCTGAGCGCCAAGCAGTTGGCCCAAGTAATAAGCGTCATCATAAGCCGGCTCTCCCGGCTTGGGTTTTGAACCACCAAATACTGTAATTCTCATTTACCATTCCCTTTGGAAATTATCTTTGAGTTTTTGTAAAATTGCTTCTTCTAAGTTGATCTCTGCGAGACTGGCAATTTGCAACAAATACAAAGCCACATCAGCGAGTTCTCCAGCCAGAGATGAAGAGTCTTCTAATTCACCATCCCATTGGAAATGCTCCAATACTTCGGAGGCCTCTAAATTGAGTGAAATCGCCAGGTTGCGCAGCGTCTGCGGGTGGGGGCTATCAGCGTCATACCAGCCTTTGTCTCTGACAAAATCATGCATGTGTTGAGTAAGTTCTTGGATATCCATTCTGGCACATTATAATCAGTGAATAGTATCCAGTAAACAGTGAACGAAATCAAGTACAATTGAAGAGTATGAGAATTATTCTGACTCACGAACAAACCGACTTTGATGGCCTGGCCTCTCTCTTAGGTGCTTATCTGGTTGATGAACAGGCTACGCCTATCTTGCCCCGGCGCATTAACCGCAATGTGAGGGGGTTCATCACGCTTTATGGAGCTGAACTGCCCTTTGTTGATCCGCGCGATTTTCGTGCCGAAAATATCGAGTCTGTTTGTTTGGTTGATACGCAATCATTAGTCAGTATCAAGGGCGTTGGAGACAGTACCCTTATCAAGGTCATCGACCACCACAGCCCCCGCGAAGATGTCCCCAGCTCATGGGAGATCATCACCGATGAGACGGGTGCCAATGCTACGCTCTTCGTCGAAATGATCCAAGAAAGAGATCTCCCACTCAACACCGCACAAGCCACACTCCTATTATTGGGCATCTATGAAGATACTGGTTCACTTACCTACAGCCGCACCACGCCTCGTGATGTACGTGCCGCGGCCTATCTACTTGAACAAGGTGCTAGTCTTGCCATCGCCAATGATTTCTTGAACCACCCGCTCTCTCTGGAACAGCAAGCGATTTACGATCAACTTCGAGAAACAGCCCAACCCAAGAATATACACGGGCATCAAGTGATTGTTGCTTGCGGCAGCGCGCAAGAGATGGACGAAGAACTCTCCACGATTGCCCACAAATTGCGCGATCTACTTGACCCTGACGCTCTGTTCTTGCTGATTACCGTCCGAGGTGGCGTGCAGTTAATCTGCCGATCAACCAGCGATAACATCGATGTAGCTAGCATTGCCACGCATTTTGGAGGCGGTGGTCATCCTCGGGCTTCAGCGAGCTTGATCAAAAAGCGCCCCATCGAGGATGTTCATGCCGAATTAGTCGAACTGCTACCCAATACTATCAAGCCACCGGTCAGCGTGGCCGAGATCATGTCGCGAGCCCCACAGACCCTTACCCCCGACACGCCCGTGGATGAGGCCCTGCAGCGCATGCAGCGTTATGGCTATGAAGGGTATCCCGTAGTCGAGAATGATACAATCGTCGGCCTACTCACCCGCCGGGCAGTCGACCGCGCCATTTCCCACAGACTTAATTTAACTGCTTCCAGTTTGATGAAAGCTGGAAACGCCCATGTACATCCCGATCATTCTATTGAGAATTTACAAAACATCATGACCGAGACAGGATGGGGACAGATTCCTGTCGTAGAGCGAGACAGTCATACTATTTTGGGGATCGTTACGCGCACAGATCTGTTGAAAATCCTGACAGCCAAAGAACCCAGGCCGGGCCACGTAAATCTTTCAGAGAAACTAGAAACTGCACTGCCGCCTGTACGCATTGAGTTGCTCAGAGCTATTGCAGAAATTGCGCAACATCAGCGCGCGGCATTGTATATCGTGGGTGGTTTTGTGCGCGATCTGCTCCTTGAGCATCCCAGCCTAGACTTCGATTTGGTTGTCGAAGGGGATGGTATTGCTCTGGCGCAAGCGGCAAGCGCGAAATTTGGGGGCCGTGTTACGATGCACAAACAATTTGGCACAGCCAAATGGCATCTCGCTGATGAGCACAAAGCTACATCAAAACAAAACAAGATACTCGAAGAGTTGACCGCGGGCGACTCACCTCTAACTACATTAGATTTCATTACCGCGCGCACCGAGTTCTACACCTACCCCACCGCTTTGCCGGAAGTCGCGAGCAGCTCCATCAAACAGGACCTGCACCGTCGCGACTTCACGATCAACACGATGGCAATCCGCCTGGACCCCGAGCACTGGGGCGAGTTGCTTGACTTCTATGGCGGTGAGGCCGACCTGCGGGCGGGTGTGATCCGTGTTCTG
>CAZLNX010000285.1:0-7980 GCA_964560795.1 uncultured Anaerolineales bacterium
GTTTGTTTTTCGTTAGCCCTTTATTTGATTTTCATGGCTTGGTAGTTACGAATTTTTTATAAAAAATGAACCATCACGGTATGCTATAATGCCAGCCACCTCTGCCTGGAAATTAGCAAAATTCGATGATTTCATCAAGCGAACTCACCCGAGCCATCAAAGAAGAAGCACATCGCCTTGGATTTCACCTGGTAGGCATAACAACCCCAGATCCCCCTTCGCATCTGGATACCTACGAGCGCTGGCTGGATGCTGACAATCATGGGGATATGGCGTGGATGGCCAGCGAGCGCGCCCGCCAGCGACGCGCCGACCCGCGCCTGATCCTGCCGGAGTGTAGATCGATTTTGGTGTTGGGGATTCGGCATTCTTCCAGTCTCCCCCAAAATTCTGGAGGGGACGGAAGGGCGGGCAGAATCGCATCCTACGCCTGGGGTGATGACTACCACAACGTGCTCCCCGACCGTTTACGCGCTCTTGTATCCTTCATCGAAGAAAAGGTTGGCGAGGCAATCCCCAACCGCTGGTACACCGATACCGGTCCTATCTTGGAGCGCGAGTTGGCTCAACGTGCCGGCCTGGGTTGGATTGGAAAGAATACTAACCTGATCAATCCAAAAATCGGCTCGTATTTTCTCCTGGCCGAAGTTTTTCTTGGTATTGAGCTGCTCCCTGACAATCCGTTCATCCCAGATCATTGTGGATCATGCACCCGCTGTATCGATGCCTGCCCTACGGAATGCATCTTACCCAATCGCACCATCGACGCCAACCGCTGTATTTCGTATCTGACCATTGAACAGAAGGGATTTATCCCGGGTGAACTGCGATCAAAAATGGGAGATTGGATATTTGGGTGTGACATCTGCCAGCAAGTTTGCCCCTGGAACCTTAGATTTTCTCACACCAAGGGCGATGCGGCCTTCAACCCTCGCTCGGGGTTGGTTCAATCTATCTTGAAGGATGAACTGTCCCTGAGCCCCGAGGCCTTTAATCGCAAATTCAAGGGCAATCCCATAAAACGCACAAAACGTCGCGGCTATCTACGTAATATCGCCATCGCGCTGGGAAATCTAAAGAACCCTGACGCAGTTCCAGCACTAGCAGATGCCCTCAAGGATTTTGAACCACTAATCCGGGGGCACGCCGCCTGGGCCTTGGGGCAAATTGGCGGGAAAGAAGCGATCGATGCCTTACAATCTGCTGAAGTAGAAGAAAACCATTCGGTAATCAATGAAATTCTAAACGCGTTGTCGCTAAGCAAGAGGGCAAAAAAATCTACATGATGAGAAGAGAATTTATTTTTGGACTGCTATCATGTTTGGTTTTCCTTTCAAATGCTTGTCAGCGTACCGTTGTAGCCACCGAGCAAGTAGAAATTCCCGCAACGCTTACTCCAACTACCACCTTTACAGCGACACTAATTCCCCCCACGCAGACTGCTTCGCCAACACCATCACCATTACCACCAACACCAACACCTGACCCCACAAACACGCCAACGCCAACCAAGGTGCCACGTACAGAGTTATTATTCACCGGGGCTATCGTTCCCGCACGCTGCGTCCAGGAAGCCATCGATGAGCGCGGCAACGCTGACTATATCTACGCCAGCATGAAAGGGATGATTGAAGAAGCAGATATCGCTATCGGCACCCTCAATGCAGCCTTGAGTGACTACCCTCCACTAAAAGGTTGTATCCAAACCTTTGTCCTGGTGGGCAGATCCGAAAATGCTGACGCTATGGCACGCGCCGGCTTCGATGTCATGAGTGTAGCCACCAATCACATCAAGAACTGCGGGCTGCTAGATTGTGGGGACCGCGCCTTTTTCGACACGCTGGCAAACTTATATCGAGTGGGCATTGAGCCTGTGGGTGCGGGGGAGAACTTGGCCGCAGCATTAAATCCGGTGGTTGTTACTGTAAATGGAATTCGCTTCGGTTTCGTCTCCTTGGGAGAGATCGAACGTAGTGCGTTCGCCGACGTCGCTTCGCCAGGTATAGCGGAGCTTAACGAGGCAAATTTGCGTTTGGCAATCAATAACACGCGCAATCTGTCCGATGTTGTCATCGTCATGCCGCATTGGGGGTCAGACTACAGCTCCACACCAAACTATCGTCAGCTTGATTTCGCGGAAATCGCCACCGAAGCCGGCGCGGATCTGGTCATCGGCAATCACGCCCATGTCATCCAGGGGATGAAGGATTTCAATGGGATACCTGTTTTCTTTGGGTTGGGCAGTTTCGTCTTCGACCAAAGCTGGTCTTTAGAAACGCAGCAGGGCATTGTCGTTCGAGTAATATTTGAAGGGACGAATTTCCACAGTTATGATGTCATCCCTGTCCACATCGAGAAGAATGGTTACGTCTTTATCCCCGAAGCCGAAGAAGCGGCCTCGATCCTGACTCGCTTCGAAACCATCAGCGATCAGATACCTTGATGGCTTGAACTTTGCCTGGGGGAGTTCAGTATCTTATACGAAGCACCCAAAAGATACGGAGAGGCAAGATGAAAAACAATGTAAAGCATGTAGTAAGGGGAGAAACGCTGTTCGCGGGATTACGAAAACCAATCCAAAATCGCGCTGAACTCATTCCAAGAATTGAACTCGTAAAGAAATCTTGCGGTGATAAGATCGCTGGCCCATTGATGCACATCTTCCGCTTCGACACGCCTGTGGACGGTTTCGATTCAGAGATAGGTTTTCCCGTTTCAGGAGAAGTGAATACCGGCGAAATCAAAACCCACACACTGCGAGAACTTCATTTCTTCGCATCAACCCATAAGGGACCGATTGAAACACTACGGGAAACTTCGCGCCAGAACTATGAGCACATGAATACAGTTGGCCTGGCTCCTGAACTGGAATTGGTAGAAATCTACCATTATTACGATCCAAATGATGAAGAAGCGAATGTGATCGAAACCCAGGCATCTTTCTTAGCCTGGCCAGAGGTTTACCGGGAACAACTTTTGCGAGTCCTTGGTCCAGAGATAAGCAAAGAAATTTGGGCGGGAGGCGAGGAGATCACTCCCTTCACCCTGGTGGATGAGCGTGCCGCATGGGTTGCTAAATCTCTCGAACGCTTGAAAGAACACGCCAACCAGGATCAGCAGTTTGATATCCTTTCACGAGTGGCCTTAGTGCGCCCCGTCGAGGATACCAATAAGTTTATGAAAATATATCAGGAAAGAGGGGATGTGAACGCTGTACTGGAGCTTCAAAATCAAGAACTTGCCGCCGGGCCTACAGGCAGATTTATCGACCCTCCCAGGCTAGATGGGAATCGATTTCATTTGAGCAAAGTAGCCTACAACCGTAAAGCTTATGACGAAGCCAAATCACACGAGGAAATTCGCAAAGCATACTGCTTCTGTTCACTCATTCGAGAAGCCGCAGACCCCAAAGTCGATCCAATCTTTTGTTATCGAGCAGCAGGGTGGGCACGGCAATTCTGGGAGCCCATTCTCGGAACAGAGTTCAAGAGCTGCGCGATCACGCATTCCATACTCAAAGGGGATAAATTCTGTGCCTGGGATTATATTCTGGAAGATGGTTGGGATGGATGAAAGGTTAAATCGCTTTCCGAAGCGTCTGAATCCCCCAGACCACACCAAAGGCGGCTGTACAGGTTAATACAATCGCGGCCCCCGAAGCGATACTCAAATAATAGGAAAGGTACAGCCCTATCACACCTGAAAGTGATGCAACAGTGGCGGCAATAGCCATCATCACAGGCAGGCGCTTGGTCAGCAGATAGGCTGTGGCTGCGGGTGTTACCAGCATGGCGACCATCAATGCCACCCCAACGGTCTGCAAAGATACGACGATGGTCACAGCGATCAATACCAGGAGCAGAAACTCCAATAAACGCACTGGCAAGCGCAGCGTGGACGCTAAGATGGGGTCAAACGAGAGTACCATAAATTCTTTGTAGAATGCCAGAATCGCCAGGAGCACGAATCCCCCAAAAGCGGCAATCAACCACAGGTCTCCGCTGCGCACCCCCAACACATCTCCAAAGAGGAAATGTGCCAGGTCAACGCTGTAGCTGCGCACCGTAGAGATCAACGCCACACCTAAGGCAAAGGTTCCCGCGAAGATTATGCCGATAGCGGTATCTTCCTTGATTTTTGTGTTACGGCTGATGGCACCAATCCCCAGGGAACTTAGTATTGCCGAGACCAAAGCCCACCAGAAGAGCGGCTCACGCGCCCCACCCCCAACCAAATAGCCAACGGCAATGCCAGGCAAAATGGCGTGCGCCAAGGCATCCCCGAAGAACGCCATGCCGCGCAGCACAACATAGGTTCCCATCACAGCGCAGACAATGCCCACCATCACAGCAGCGATCAGACCGCGCGCCATGAAAGCATATTGCAGGGGTTCAAGGATAAAATCAACCATAAAGTTAGGGCTTACATACAGTTCGGTTGGTACCAACCGAACTGTTAAACCCAATGTAAAACTGAGTTTTACATTGGGTCATCATCATCACAACAGGTATCCCCCAGGGCTAGCATACCATCCTCGGTAGGTACCAAATGCAGGTGTCCACCATAGGCAGCTAATAAATTCTCTGGAAGCAGCACGCCCTCCGCGGTTCCAATCGCCAGCATCCGCTGATTGAGCAGCATCACCTGATCGAAACGTTGGGCGGCCATCTTCAAATCGTGAAGGGATACCAACACAGTCACCCCATGTTCTTTGAGATCATCCAAAATGTGGAAGACTTCCTCTTGGGAACTGACATCTAACCCCGAAAGAGGCTCATCCATCAGCATCAACTCGGCTTCCTGCGCCAGGGCACGCGCGATGAACATGCGCTGCTGCTGTCCACCAGAAAGCTGGCTGATCTGGCGTTTGGCCAGATCGGTCATCCCTACAACGTTTAGGGAGTGATTGACAATCTCCCAATCGCTAGCTTTGGGGTTGCGAAACAAGCCTAATTGTCCCACCCGCCCCATCATGACCACATCGGCCACGGTGACCGGAAAACTCCAATCCACCAGGCTGCGCTGAGAGACATAAGCAATGCAGATGTGCCCACCAGGCACATTACCATAGATCTCGATATGCCCCTCAGTAGGAGAGAGTACGCCCGCGATGATCTTGAGCAATGTACTCTTGCCCGCACCATTAGGACCGACTACGGCCAGGCGCTCACCCACTTTCAGTTCGAAGGTGACATTTTCCAAACCCACTCCACTCTCATAACGCACCCCGACACCCTCGGCGCGCAGAATTGGCGCATCTTCCAGATGAGGGTCACGCACCTTGGAAAGATGTTGGGTTGTTTTTTGGAGTTCTTCGAAGAGGGTCATTTTTAGGTGGCGTTGTTAGGGCACGATATATCGTGCCCTAACCCAATGAAGGATATTTATTTCAAGGCATCTACGAACGCGGTCGTATTGTAACGCATATATGCTAAATAGGAATCAGCATCGCCACCTGACTCGCTGAGTGAGCCAGAATAGATAAAAACCAACTGCGTGCCAGTATCCGCTGCAACTCGTTCGGCTAGCGCCGGGTTGACCGTATTGCCGACAAAAACTGCCTTTACATCCAGTTCTCGAATTGAATCTTCAATCGCAGCCAGCTCCTGGGCGGATGGTTCAGCCAGTGTGCTGTAACCAGGCACCAACGCACCCACCTGTTCGAAGCCGTATTCATCGGTAAAATACCCGAAGACGGCGTGATCAGTGACCAGCTTGCGATTTTCTACTGGGACTTGAGCAACCTGCTCGCGAATCCAGGCTTCCAAGGCTTGGAGTTCGTCTAGATATGCAGCTGCATTCGCCGCATAAACCTCGACATTCCCAGGATCAGCTTCACCGAGTTTGTGTTCGATATTGTGCACCCAAACCATCACGTTATTGGGATTAGTCCAGGTATGTGGGTCAATTCCCTCATGCTGGTGTTCTTCGCCGTCGTGATCTTCACCCTCATCTTCGTGTTCCTCGCCTTCAAACATCAGGAAGTCCACCCCTTCGGAAAGATGGATAACTCTGTCCGCTGCTCCAGCGCTTTCGATCAGGTTATCGAGAAATTCTTCCAAGCCGGCGCCACTGGCAAAAACGATATCAGCCTCAGCGACTTTGGCGATATCCTGCGGAGTAGGGTCGAAGCCATGAGGATCGGTTCCCACAGGGAGTAGGATACTAAGATCAATCAGATCGCCGCCCACCTGGGCGACGACATCCCCTACGATGGTGGTGGTAGCAACAATCTTCAGATTGCCCTTGCTCGAAGATGATTCACTTTGTGAGCTACAAGCAACTGAGATAACAGCAAGAAGGATCCCAAAAAGAACTACAATCAGTTTATTTTTCACGCGTTACTCCAATTTATGATGATTTTCAAAGATACCATAATTTCGATGCAGTGGGTGACCAGTAGTGTACTTATTTGAAAAAATGACCAACATCTATATGGATATTATATTGATAAAACACAAACAATATCGCATAATTTAAAAATACTCACGTCAGAATGTTTTGGGAACGCTAACATGACACAAGCAGAAAAAATAGCTCTTATGGCCTTACCCACAATTATTTTTATTGGCATTGGACTCGCCTTAGCTGGTAGTCAAGGCGGCGCAGCCATCGGCGGTATTCCAGTATTTGCAATCAGTGTTGCGCTGGCGTTCATCATCAATTGGATTGCCTTCATTCCGGCTTACATCAAACAGACCGAGAAATTCTTTGACCTGATGGGTGGGATCACCTTCATCACCGTCACCGTCCAGGCTGTCATCCTAAGCCCCGTTGTGGATGGTCGTTCCTGGCTGCTGCTGGGGATGGTCGTTGCCTGGGCTTTGCGGTTGAGTCTATTTCTTTACCGGCGCGTCCATGCCGCAGGCGAAGACCGCCGCTTCAGAGAGTTAAAGCCCTCAATCCCGCGCTTCCTGTTGACCTGGACACTGCAAGGCATTTGGGTATCTTTTTCGTTGGCGGCAGCACTGGCAGCGATCACGTCAGAAACCCGCCTGGAAGTGGGAATTTTTGCCCTGATCGGTTCCTTGGTCTGGGCTTTTGGATTCGGATTCGAGGTGATCGCAGATTTGCAGAAGAACAAATTCAAAGCTGACCCTGCCAACAAAGAGAAATTCATCAATACTGGTCTGTGGTCCTGGTCTCGGCATCCCAACTATTTCGGTGAGATCATATTGTGGATTGGCGTGGCCATCGTGGCCTTACCTATCCTGCGGGGTTGGCAGTGGGTGACAATGGTCTCCCCCATCTTCATAACCCTGCTGCTTACCAAAATCAGCGGCATCCCCATGCTGGAAAGGCGCGCTGATGAAAAGTGGGGCGGGCAGGAAGATTATGAAGATTACAAAGCGAAAACTTCAATCCTGATCCCCCGGCCACCGAAGAAATTGTAAATCACGAATAGGTGCGAATTGTTCGAATGACACGAATTTGGTTTGATGAGCTACCAGAAAAAATTCTCTAGTTTGCGATCAATTTAAGTGTGTCATACTGAGGAACGAAGTGACGAAGTATCTCTTAGATCCTTCGTCGCACGGTGTGCTCCTCAGGATGACACCAGGCAAATTATTCCTCCTTATGCGGTTCGACCTTCAATACCCGAAACCAAAATTGGATTGAAGGGCCAACGAGAAAGGCAACAACCAGCGTGCCAAGACCGGCCGGCCCCCCGATTAGCCAGCCAATGGCAAAAACAGTCACATCGATGATGGTGCGTGCTAACCGCACACTCAAACCTGTTGTGCGGTTTACGGCCAACATCAAGCTGTCACGTGGGCCCGCGCCCGCATCTACGCGAATATAGATAGCGGTAGCATTACCCATAATGATGATTCCCCCCAAGAGCATGATGATTTGAATCGGGAGATTGCCTTCTACGGAAGGAATGTACCAGAGATGAAAATCTATCCAGGGGCCGATGCTGAGAATATTGCCAAGCGTCCCCCAGCCAATCTTCTCACGCAGGATCAGTGCACCGGA
>CAZLNX010000286.1:0-7979 GCA_964560795.1 uncultured Anaerolineales bacterium
CTGTTATGCAATTTCCCAGGGTGGTGTGCCGCTGCCACCCGCGCCTTTGAGTGATTCCCGGATCGGCTCTCCAAGTTCAGGGAGTACATCGGCCACGGCGGCAAGTAGTCCAAAGCAACCCGCGATCATCATATCGCCAAACGGCGCGGGGAAGTAGGGGCGCAAGTCGCTTTTCGCCGCCTGATACATATTTCTCCGGGGACCAGTAACGATAACATCAAAATCACCACTTCCCAACAAAAGCGGCTCTTGTTCATAAATCAATGCTCCGTGTCCGTGATCGCCGAAGACATCTTCGTGTTCCAGGCTGCCGTCGGCTAGGGCTTTCAACAAACCTTCGAGTTTGGGAAGGTCGATTAATCCGGTATGGTGTTCGAAAACCCCTTCGATGCCTTTGGGGCCCAAACGGAAGGCCAGGGTATGAAAGTTGCCTACATTGGCGATCAATGCCCGGGAGCGAGTCTTAACTTTGGGGTCCAAAGTAGCACCTAGAACGGCGGCAGGGGCAGTGTCCATCACTACCAAAGGCGCATCCACGTCACTTGATGAATCCACCACTGCATCTAGTCGTGTCATAATTGATGGAACATCATCAGGCTTGAAAGCGAATGCCGAGAGGCGGTTTTTAGCCTGGATATGTTCATCCAAATAATCGAAACGAAATTGCCGGTCCGAGACATCGGGGGGCGCGGCGCCGTGGTCAAAAACGGCCACAGCAACTGCGTCCAGATCATCCAGCGAGACACCAAACTCTCCAAAAGAACGCCGGATGGCAGAGAAGTCAAAGTCACGCAGCTCCAGGCGCGTGACAGAAGCTGGCAGGGTTGCGGCTTCGTCCTCGCTGATCACCTTGATACCATCAGCCTCTACTCGGCTGAGATCGTCATCGAAGGTGCGCGCCGCCTCGGGTGTGGCGTAGACGGGGAAGCCGGCCTTGGCGTGATCGCGCGCTGCCCAATGGCTGGGTCCACCGCCCATGGTCACCCCGGTGAGGGAGATGGCTTCACCTCGCTGCGTGGCGGCTTTCAAGCGTTTGTGTACCATCATTGTCGGCGAGGGCACCACCAGCTTGAAGCCATTCTCCAGATCGATGCGAGAATCGTACAGGTAAATATCTTGGGTGCCGGTGCCAACGTCTACTGTCAATATTTGCATTGGTAATACCTTACGAGGAAAGTTTTCAGCCTTACAGAATTTTGGACTAAGTTTATCATGAATATTTGCTGCCTATGGCAGGATATGCGCTTTGTCAATCCGAAGGGCGATAAAGTGCGTTACCGGTGTGAAACAGCTTGGAGTATACTTTGATGGAATTTATTTGGGAGAGGTGATGATGACGATTAAGAATGAAAGAAAACGCTGGGAAGAAGAAACCCTGCGCCCGGTGACGGACCGTTTCCCGGAGCGGAAGGACGATTTCCATACATTGTCGGGGATACCGCTCGAGAGGTTGATGCTACCATCCGATGATGATCCAAACTATGCGGAGAAGCTTGGATTCCCCGGAGAGTATCCTTTCACCCGCGGTGTGCAGCCGACCATGTACCGTGGCCGCTTCTGGACCATGCGCCAATATGCCGGGTATGCCTCGGCAGAAGAATCCAATGCCCGTTATCGCTACTTGTTGGATCAAGGCCAGACAGGTCTCTCCGTGGCTTTTGATTTACCAACGCAGATTGGCTATGACGCCGATGACCCCATCGCTACAGGTGAGGTTGGCAAGGTGGGTGTTTCTATCTCATCGCTGCAGGATATGGAAACTCTCTTCAAGGAGATTCCTTTAGACCGTGTCTCTACCAGCATGACCATCAACGCCCCGGCGGCCATATTATTGGCTATGTATATCGCTGTTGCCAAGCGTCAGGGTGTGGATCCAAGCAAGTTGCGCGGCACTATCCAAAACGATATTCTCAAAGAGTATATCGCCCGCGGCACTTATATCTTCCCGCCTAAGCCTTCTATGCGTTTGATCACCGATGCCTTCCAATTCTGCCAGACAGAAGTGCCGCGCTGGAATACCATCAGCATTTCGGGATATCACATCCGCGAGGCTGGTTCTACGGCGGTACAAGAGGTAGCCTTTACTCTGGCAGATGGCATCGCCTATGTTCAGGCGGCCATCGATGCTGGACTGGATGTAGATAAATTTGCTCGTCAACTTTCCTTTTTCTTCAATGCACACAATAACTTCTTAGAAGAAGTTGCCAAGTACCGCGCTGCCCGTCGTTTGTGGGCCAAGATCATGCGTGAGCGATTTGGCGCCCAGAACCCCCGCTCGTGGACTCTTAGATTCCATACTCAGACAGCCGGTTCGACGCTCACAGCGCAGCAGCCAGAAAATAACGTTGTACGAGTGGCGTTGCAGGCGCTCTCCGCGGTTCTCGGCGGAACTCAATCGCTGCACACCAACAGCATGGACGAAGCCCTATGGCTGCCCACGGAGAAATCTGTGCGTGTAGCCTTGCGAACCCAGCAGGTTATTGCCCACGAGTCTGGTGCCGCCGACAGTATTGACCCCCTGGCTGGTTCTTATCTTATTGAGCATTTGACCGACGAGATCGAACGCCAGGCTCAGGAATATATCCAGAAGATCGATGATATGGGCGGAGCACTGGCAGCTATTGAACAAGGCTACATTCAGAGCGAGATACAGGACGCGGCATATCAATATCAGCAGGCTGTTGAACGTCAGGATCAGATCGTTGTTGGCGTAAACCAGTTCGAGGTGCAGGAAGATATCGAGTTAGAACGCTTATCCGTTGACCCGTCTATTGAGGTCGGTCAGTGTGAGCGTTTGGCCAAGTTACGTGCAGGGCGCGATACCCAACGCGTGCACGAGTTGCAATCTCGATTGGAAAAAGCCGCCGAAAGCAATGAGAATTTGCTGCCTCTCTTTGTGGAATGTGTTGAAAACGATCTGACGCTGGGTGAAATCTGCAATGTACTGCGTGGGGTATGGGGGGAACATCAACCGACGGGATTGTAGCGAGTTGTATTGATGAACAAACGTAATTGGATCGTTTCCGTATCTGTTTTTCTGGTTTGGATCAATATCCCGGCGGTGCCAGCTACTTGGGCTGCTGTGATTCCTAACCCAGTTTATAGATTGACTTGGATGTCCGTCTGGCGGATTCTAAAGATCACACTTTTCCCATTCCCAGGGATGCAATACAAATTCAATATCTATACCCTAGTTGTTGTAGCATTACTTATTGTGACTGGATTCATAGCACGATATTTACTATTGAAATACCTTCCAAGTTTCAAGGAGAATTCTAATGGCCAAAATAAAGAAAGTTGATCATGTAGCCCTGGTTGTTGGCGATATCGATGAAGGCTTAAAATTCTGGCGTGACGCGTTGGGCTTAGAACTCGAGCACATTGAAGATGTTCCCAAAGAAAAGTCGGCCATCGCCTTCTTGCCGGTGGGGGATGTGGAAGTCGAACTCGTGCAGCCCACCTCGGATGCCTCTGGTATTGCCAAATACCTAGAGAAACGCGGCCCTGGGATGCACCATATTTGCCTGGAAGTTGATGACATCGAGGGGATGCTGACCCAACTCAAAGAGAAGGATGTAAAGCTCATTCATGAGGAACCTCTGACGGGTATAGGTGGCAAAAAATATGCTTTCATTCACCCAAAAGCAGCCTTCGGTGTATTGGTCGAACTCTACGAAATACCCTGAATTTAATGGTGATTTGCTTGCCCTGTCCCCACGCCGAAGGCGCGCCTGTGGCGAGGGGATGTCGAAGGGTGAATTGAGAATTGTGAGTGGTGGATTTTCCGTTCGCAATTCATAATTCACTATTCAATTAATCCCGATGCCTTTTCGCGTCTTCCCTGTACACGGTTGGATTGGCTTCCTTTTAATAGCTGTCTTCTGGCCCTTGAACTGGGTCCTACTTGGACCGCGCACGCATTGGGGATTCTTCCCTTTGTGGTTGGGCTATTGTCTGTTGGTGGATGGGTTGGTGGTGAAGCGTTCGGGAACATCCTTGCTGACCCGAAGCTGGCGCAAGTATATTGGCCTGTTTTTTGTTTCTGCGCCGGTGTGGTGGTTGTTTGAAGTACTCAACTGGCGAATTCAGAATTGGTTTTACGATGGACGCGAGTTGTTCACTGACCTTGAGTATTTTTTGCTCGCGACTGTGGCATTTTCGACTGTGATCCCTGCAGTGTTTGGTACCGCCGAGTTAATCAGCGGTTTTGGGTGGATTCAACGACTCGGCGCCGGACTGAAAATCAGCCCCAATAAACGCACCACAGTGGGGTTCTTCATTGCCGGCTGGATCATGTTGGCATTGATGTTGACTTGGCCGCGCTATTTCTTCCCCTTTATCTGGTTGAGCATCTATTTCATCATGGAACCCATCAACGTTTGGCTGGGGAACCGAAATCTTGTGGTACATACTCAAGAGCGGGATTGGCGACCGGTCATCGCATTGTGGATCGGTGTTTTGATCACGGCTTTCTTTTGGGAATTCTGGAATTATTATTCATATCCCAAATGGATTTATTCCGTACCCTTTGTGGATTTCTGGCATATCTTCGAGATGCCGCTATTAGGGTATGGGGGATATCTGCCATTTGCACTGGAACTCTATGCTGTTTATCATCTTGTGATAGGAATTTTAGGAGAGAAGAAGTCAACATATATTCGAGTGGGGTAGAGAAAGTTTGAGAGTGGTCAAACTAGTGGTGGTAAACGATATAGGGCCGCTGTCTTCGAGAGCATTTCGACCGGCTCAATACACCGCCTCAGACAGCGGTGGCCTCAGAGGGCTGATGTTCTCGAAGCCTGGCTTACTCGGGTGAATGTTTTTATCACCACGCGAATTACCACTCCCGAAAGTTTTCAGTTCTGCAAAGTTGAGTGCTACAATATATACTAGAGCCATAAAATCGGATATAATCCGCTGGTTTGGCTCCCCTACAGGGGGAGTTTTTGCTGTGTGATTACGAAAGGAATTATTATGGCGCACGTATCCCATAAACTTAAAAATGCTTTTGAAGGCGCATTAGCTGGCGGCGGTGATCCTGCAACTTCGCCACTATATGTTTTTGGCCCATTTTTGAAATTGATCATCGTGGCAGGTGTAGCACAGATTACGTTTGGTGCCTCTGTGTGGATGGTCGTTCTGACTGTTGCTGTGGTCTCCGCTATGTATCGTCTAGTGATGCAGTGGATCACCGACGGCAGCGGAGGCAGTGGTCTGAGCGAGGAAGAATTTGGTGGCTGGGCAGCAAAAACCAATGCCGCGATCACCTTTGTCGAATATACCCTGACCTTCCTAGTCAGTATGTCTGCGATGGTTACCTTTATAGCCGACCGCATCCCGGTGTTGAATGATACTTTGATCTTCAATGTGCAGTACCGCACTTTAGTGGCGATTGCATTGAGTGTTCTGACAGGTTGGTTGGTCAACCGCGGTCCCAAAATGGCGGCGCGCGCCTTTGGGCCGGCAACTCTCGGCGTTCTATTGCTTCTATGGGCCATGATCGTATCTACAATCTGGCAACATGGATTTCATCTGCCAGATTTCAACCTGGCGGCATTCAGTTTCAATAATCTCGGTCTCACCTTGGGTGGCTACGTTCGCATTCTTGCTGTGATGACCGGTATTGAAGTATTTGCCAATATGGTGGCAGCCTTCGACGGGGATGATAAAAAGAAAAGCAAAAGTGCCTTTAATTCTCTGTTGATCATCATGGGGACCACATCGGCCACAATGTTGATCGTTGGCCCTGCCATTTTCAAACTTTCCAACCCTGAAGTAGAGCACGTATCCGTTTTTACCCAAACCATGGATCAACTCTTACCCGCTCCATTGCCTTATTTAGGAACTTTGGTTGGCATTGCAGTGTTAATGTCGGCGTCGGCGGCCGCTGCACAAGGGTTGCAGAATCTGGCTTTGGGCCTATCGGAGCGGCGCTATGTGCCGCCCTTGCTAGGGCAGCGAAACCAGTTCCAAGTTGCCGATAAACCAGTCTGGATCCAGGTTGTGATTGTCGCTGTGAGCTTCTTATTATTTGGCACTCACGAAGAGACTTATCTAGCCATTTATGCAGCTGGGGTGTTTGTCTTGTTAAGCATGACGGGATGGGCAGTTGCCAAGCGGCTTTTCCGCGAAGTCAGGAATGAGTTCAGTTTGGGTAGGGTAGCGTTGATTATTGGAACAATCCTTGCTGCGATCCTGACCACGGGTGCCACTGCGGTGATCTTTGTGGAACGCTTCGCCGAAGGTGCCTGGACATATTTATTGTTCGTGCCCCTCCTTTATATGCTCTTTACATACTCGCGCGCCCGCCTTGGTGCGCCATCAGCCGCGATGGATTACCTGGGACGCTTGAATGCAGCTCAATTGGCTGGGTTTGGATTTGGACAGATGGATCCAGCAACTGGTGCTGTGACAGTCAAGGCTGAGAAACCTGAAGATTTGCGTTGGGAGCCAGCACCAATCCAGCAAAGCAAATGGCGAGAAAAGCAAGTAGAAATCAAGAATGTGGCAGTGCTGCTGGATGCTTCATCCTTTGCAGAAGGCGCCTTGCCCTGGGCTACGATGATCTCCCAGAAAACCGGTGCCCACCTGACAATGTTGTCTTCGATCAAGAATCACACAAGCGCGCTGCAGGAGCAGTTCGACTATTCGGTGCAGGCCCGTCAGGCCTACCTTGATTCTGTTTCGAATGCTACCCGGGCCAAAGGCATCGATGTGGATTATGCCATCCGACCTGGTTTCATTGCGGAAGCGACCCAGTCGTTGGTTGCAGAACGCAATATGGATTTGGTGATCACTACCACGCGCGGCAAGTCTGGCAAGAAACACTGGATCAGTGGTGGCGTATCGCGCAAATTGGTTCAAAAAATCAATCAGCCGGTAGTGTTGATTCAGGTAGCCGACAATGGTGATACGGCGCAGCCGAAATTGGATCGCATTCTTGTTGCCCTGGATGGATCGATTTACTCAGAGAGGGTACTACCCTATGCGCGTGTTCTGGCGCAAACTTCTGGCTCAGAATTGATCTTATTATCGGTTCCGGCCGTTCCTGAACCTGATGATTATCATGCACCTCCTGAGGTGGTAAATGTCATCCGCAGCAATGCAGAGGCCAATATGAGCAATTTCCTCGAAGCGGTAGCCCGTTCGTTGCGCGGAGATGGAATCAACGTGCGCACCATGGTTGCCGGGTCGTTGCCCGCGCGCACGATCGTCAATGTGGCTGAGGAAGAGGATGTAGACCTGATCATGAGCACATCGCGTGGACGTGGTGGCCTCGATCTCTTCATGCTGGGAAGCGAGGCGCAGCGCATCGTTGAGAACACTGCAAAACCGGTCTTCATGATGCCTATTCAAACTCGCCCTGACTAGGAGTGTTGACGATTCTCTCTCCTTTATGGTATTATCCACCCCGTCTTAGTACACGTTGCAGCACTCTCGTAACGGCGAGAAAGAGGAGAAAGCAATAAGCAATCCAAATTACCGTGCCAATGAACGCATCCGTTCTCGTGAGGTCCGCTTGATTGGGGCTGAAGGTGAGAATCATGGTGTTGTTTCAATTGAAGATGCTCGAAGGATAGCGGCAGAAGCAAGCCTGGATCTTGTTGAAGTTGCCCCCAATGCGAAACCGCCTGTATGCCGGGTGATGGATTTAGGAAAATTCATCTACCAAAGGAAGAAGAAGGAACGCGAGGCCCGCAGGGCTCAAACAAAGATCGAGGTCAAAGAAATTCGTCTGCGACCGAAAACTAGTGAGGGCCATATAGTGTTCAAAGTTGACGATGCTCGCCGATGGCTCAAAAAGGGCAATAAAGTCAAAGTCCGCATCCAATTTCGAGGTAGAGAAATGCATTACCCCGAGATTGCTATGGACGTCCTAAAAGATGTAGCCGAAAGACTCCAAGATGTGAGTATCATAGAGTATCAACCTTCCCGAGAAGGTCGCTCCATGCTCATGATCTTGGCTCCAGATAAGGGAG
>CAZLNX010000287.1:0-7930 GCA_964560795.1 uncultured Anaerolineales bacterium
TTCTCCTGACATTGTCTGCCTGCAAGAAGTGCCCTGGACCTTGAAAACTGGACTTGCTGCCAAATATCTGGCTGAACGTACAGGTATGAACTACGTTTACTACCGTGCTAATGGGAATCGGTGGAGTATCCTTTTCGAGGAGGGAGAAGCGATATTGAGTCGATATCCCCTTGCAGACCCTGTATTTCAAGAGCTTCAGCCACCTGCAGGATTCTTTGAGCAGCGCGTTGTTCTGGGTGCTAAGGTTATTACACCAATGGAAGATATTCAGGTGTTCGTAACGCATTTAACGAATAAAGATGCAGAGATCAATTTGGCACAGACAACCTCGTTATTGGCTTATGCTGAAGAAGCAGGAAATCACTCGAAAATCATCGCAGGAGATTTCAATGCGGAGGAAGATTCTCCGCAAATTCAATTGGTTACTCAAAGTTGGTATGATGCATATCGAGTGGCAAACCCATCCGAGCAAGGCTTCACTTGTTGTGTTGATGAGATAAATCAGCCAGCTGCAGATAATTTCGATAAACGAATTGACTATATCTTCTTTGATCCGGATGAGCTTCAGTCGATGATTGTTAAAGAGAGTAAAATACTATTCACTGAGCCGTCGCGCAGCGGAAATGATTGGCTTTATGCCTCGGATCATGCTGGCATTCTTACATATTTTTCATTGGAGAGTAATCCATGACGGATAAGATCATCAAATCTGGAAAACTAGTCACTGACTCTAAAACCTTTACTGCTGACATTCTTATTCGAGACGGAAAGATCATCAAGATTGATCAAAACTTGCAATCACGCGAAGCTGAGATCATCGATGCAACGGGCAAAATTGTAATGCCCGGTGGTATTGACCCTCACGTCCATCTCGCGTTGGAGATGTTCGATACAATCTCATCCGATGATCACTATACAGGCCATAAGGCAGCGGCTTTCGGGGGAACCACAACCGTGATGGATTTTGTTGTACAGGAGCCTCAGGGATTCGCACACTCTATGGATCTCTGGCAGCGCAAGGCGGAGATCGCTGCCGTTGACTACGGTTTTCATATGAATCTGACCCATTTTGATGAGCAGGTTGCCAAGGAAATTCCCTCGCTCCTGGAGATGGGAATTACTACATTGAAGGTGTTTACCGCCTACAATGGCCGCTTGCGTCTGCCCGATGGTGAAATCTTCCAGGCGATGCGTATAGCCAAAGAGCTGGGTATGTTGACCATGCTTCATGCCGAGAATGGGGACGTGATCGATGTTCTCGTTGCCGAAGCTCTGGCAGCAGGAAACATGACTCCAGAGTGGCATGCTCGCACTAGACCTGCTTGGGGCGCGGTCGAAGCTGCCATGCGCGGCTTTGCCCTCGCTGCCGAGACGGGTGCGCCACTTTATCTTGTTCACATGAATGTAGCTGGCGAAGTGGACATGCTGAAATACGCCCGACAGCAAGGAATCCCGGTGATGGGTGAGGCATGCCCACAGTATCTTTTCTTCACCGATGAGCACCTTCGTCGCCCCGATGGTGCCAAGTGGATTTGTTCCCCGCCAATGCGCACACAGGCGGATAATGACCGATTATGGCAGGGAATTGCAGATGACACCATCCAGGTGATGGGCACAGATCATTGCCCCTTTTATTTTGATGGTACCAGGCCCATTGATTATGAAGGGCATGAGATTGCCATTCCTGGGAAAGAATTGGGAGCAGGTGACTTTACAAAAATCCCCAATGGTTTACCCGGCGTCCAGGACCGCATGCCCATCTTGTGGACCGAAGGCGTCACTAAGGGACGGATCACTGCCAATCAATTTGTTGCCATGATGAGTACCAACCCGGCCAAGATCTTTGGTATTTACCCACAGAAAGGCGCCCTGCTTCCAGAATCCGATGCAGACATTGTAATTTGGAACCCTGATCACAAAGTAAACTATGGTGTAAAACTTTCACATCAAAGGACAGATTACAGCTTATATGAGGGCTGGGCGTTGACTGGATACCCTGAAAAAGTTTTCTTGCGCGGCAAGATGATCGTCGATGGTGATGAATGGCTCGGCGCGCCCGGAATGGGAGAATATCTGCATCGAACACCTCACGCGGAAATTCTCTAATTTTTAGGATGAACTTACAAGATATTAAGAGTATTCTTGCTTGAATTTGGTAAAATCAATTCTATAGATTATTTGAGGAGTCATACCATGACTGAAGCAAATCAAAAACCCCTTCATTTTACGCCCGATCCCGATGCTGGTTATACTGTTATGCGACGAGCTGATGGTGGAATGCATCTAACCTTTACAGATATTAATGAAAAAACCTTGGAACATTGGCGCGATTTTTCTGCGGAGCATTTGCTGGGCTCGGATCGCTTGACGCGGAATCTATATGATCTGCGAAAAGTGGAGCGGATATCGGAGCGCGCCATCAAAATAGCTGTCGAACTCAATAGCGACCCATCAACGCGCAACATTCGCCTGGCGGTCGTTGTGGCCAATAAAAAAGTTCGCAGAGCAATTCAAGAAGTCGCTGACCTGACTCCGGCGGGAGGCGCTCGTATGATGATCTTCGACGATATCGAGGAAGCCGAGGCCTGGTTGAATCGCCCGATCGAGCAAATGATCTAATTATTATCTCGTTCGATGCACGACCCATTACAAGTTCATACGCAATCCGTTTAGGGTGCCCGCACACATTTGCTGGGCATCCTTGATTCAAAGGAAGGGTATAATTCTTACCCAAAAAATAACGGCAAGGAGATTATATGGCAAAGGATTATTTCAACTCCAAGGATGTGCTATCCACACCCCATGGAGATTATGTTTTTTATCGGTTAGAAAAACTCGAAGACGCAGGTCTGACGAACTTAGACCGTTTACCTTTTTCCATCAGGGTGATGCTGGAGTCTGTTCTACGGCAATGTGATGGCAAGGCGATCAGCGAGGATGATGTAAGAAATTTAGCGGGATGGACTCCTATCGCGGAGAACCGTCCTGTACTGCCTTTCCGGCCAGGGCGGGTAGTAATGCAAGATTTCACCGGTGTCCCCGCGGTTGTGGATTTGGCCGCGATGCGCTCAGCCATGTCTCGGTTGGGTGGCGACCCCAAGAAAATCAATCCCTTGGTCAATGTTGATCTAGTGATCGATCATTCCGTTCAGGTGGATTTCTTTGGTGACTCAGATGCATTGCGCCGCAATGCGGAATTGGAATTCCAACGCAATCGTGAACGATATGAGTTCCTGCATTGGGGGCAAAAAGCCTTCGACAATTTCAGGGTTGTCCCCCCGGCCACCGGCATTATCCATCAGGTCAACTTGGAGTATCTCGCTGATGTCGTTCTGACCAAAGAAGTCGATGGCAAAAAAGTTGCCTTCCCTGATACTCTCGTTGGAACCGACTCTCACACCACTATGATAAACGGCTTGGGCGTTGTCGGTTGGGGCGTCGGCGGTATCGAGGCCGAGGCGGCTATCTTAGGTCAGCAGATCGATATGCTGACGCCGGATGTGGTTGGATTTAAATTATTTGGCAATATTAAGGATGGAATTACTGCAACAGATCTCGTGCTGCGTATTGTGCAAATTCTTCGTGAGAGAGGCGTGGTCGGCAAATTTGTGGAATTCTACGGCCCAGGCCTGGATCTGCTTTCGTTGCCCGATCGAGCGACCATCGCTAACATGGCTCCGGAATACGGAGCGACCATGGGTTTCTTCCCTGTGGATGATGAGACCTTGCGCTATTTGCGTTTGACAGGTCGTGCAGAAGAAGTCATCGAACGCGTGGAGCTATATCTCAAAGAGCAGCGCTTATTCCGCACCTCTGAGACACCTGATCCTGACTTCTCCGATACCCTGGAATTGGATTTAGGTTCTGTGGAACCGAATATGGCTGGTCCCATGTTGCCGCATCACCGCGTGCCCTTGAGCGAGATGAAGGAGACTTTTCAGACAGCGTTAAGGAAACCTATTGCTGAACGCGGCTATGCCTTGGATGATGACGCCATTGGCACAAAAATGTCTATTGGCACCAATGGCTCTACAGAAGAGATGGGCCATGGAGCGGTGGTCATCGCGGCGATCACTTCTTGTACAAACACATCCAACCCATCTGTCATGATTGGGGCTGGCCTGGTTGCCAAAAAGGCTGTCGAACTTGGATTGAAGGTCAAACCCTATGTCAAAACTAGCCTGGCACCCGGTTCGCGCGTAGTGACTGAATACCTGGGTCAAGCGAATTTATTAGAGCCTCTCGCTGAATTGGGCTTCGATGTGGTTGGGTTTGGCTGCACAACCTGTATCGGTAATTCGGGACCCCTGTCAAGCGAAATCGTGCGCGGCATCAATGAAGGGGATCTGGTTGCCGCAGCAGTTCTTTCTGGGAACCGCAATTTCGAAGGGCGCGTCAGCCCGCATGTGCGCGCCAACTATCTGGCATCTCCTCCATTGGTGGTAGCCTACGCCCTGGCAGGCTCAGTTGACATTGACATTAACAAGGACCCCCTGGGCACTGGTAAAGATGGTCAGCCCGTTTACCTGCGTGATATCTGGCCTAGCTCCACCGAAATTCTTGATACCATTGCCAACAATGTCACTCCTGAAATGTTCAAACGGCAATATGCCGATGTCTTCGAAGGCAATGAAATTTGGAATCAGATTGAGGGTGGCGCTGGTGATGTTTATGACTGGGCTGAAGATTCGACTTACATTCAAAAGCCTCCCTTTTTCGTTGACCTGACCCCTGAGATTCCTGATATTGAAGAGATCAAAGGTGCCCGAGTCTTGGCCTTGCTGGGTGATTCGATTACAACAGATCATATTTCCCCTGCTGGACCGATTCCGCCCAATGGAGAAGCAGGAAAATACCTCGTCGAACTTGGCGTAAAATCACGTGATTTCAACTCATTTGGTTCCCGGCGCGGTAATGACCGTGTGATGATCCGCGGAACCTTTGGCAATATCCGCTTGAAAAACCAGCTTGTGCCTGGAACCGAGGGAAGCTTCACAGTCCATTTGGGCAGTGGCGAGAAGATGAGCATCTTCGAAGCATCGAAAAAATATAAAGAAGTTGGAACCCCTCTGGTTGTTCTGGCTGGTAAACAATATGGTACTGGCTCCAGCCGAGATTGGGCTGCAAAAGGAACGTATCTGTTAGGTGTCAATGCAGTCATCGCTGCATCGTATGAGCGAATCCATCGATCTAATTTGGTAGGGATGGGCGTCCTTCCCTTACAGTTTAAAGATGGGCAAAGTGCTGAAAGCCTGGGTTTCAATGGACACGAAACCTTTGATATCTTGGGCCTAAGTAATGACATTCAACCACAAAGTGAAGTCACAATCCGGGCGACAAAGGAAGATGGCGACGTAGTAGAATTCCAGGTCGATGTGCGATTAGATACCGCCATCGAAGTGGACTACTATCGTAACGGTGGCATTTTGCATACTGTGCTGCGCAATTTACTTACAGCATAATCTCTCGAAAAGGATTTCTAGTGATCACTGGAAATCCTTTTCATTTACCCCCCCCTTTTTTTTTCTTACATCCCTCTAACATTTTTGCGGTAAAACTTTAATAGTTAATCTATAAACCAGGAATAGAATTTCATCCCTGGTTTGCTAATGGAAAGGTTTATGAGGAGGTAGGTATGACTGAAAATAAACCCACCGCTTTTAAAGCAGAAATAAAACAACTTCTTAATATTCTTATTCACTCCCTCTATACAGATCGCGAGATCTTTCTGCGTGAGCTTGTCTCAAACGCATCAGATGCACTCACGCAGATGGATTTCCTTATGCTCACCGACCGGAATGTGCTCGATCCTGATGCCGAATTAGCCATCCGTCTCTCCGTTGACGAAGACGAGAAAATCATCACCATTAGTGACACAGGCATTGGTATGACCCGTGACGAGCTTTCGACTAATTTAGGAACCATCGCTCAATCCGGGGCGCGTGCCTTCCTGGATGCTGCTGAAGAGGGCATAGACAAACAGCAGCTTGCCGATGTCATTGGTCAATTCGGTGTAGGTTTCTATTCCGTCTTCATGGTTGCCGAGTGGGTGCGCGTAACCTCTCGCTCGTATAAACCACGAGCCAAAGCCGCCTCCTGGTATGCCACTGGGGGAGACACCTTCACGGTAGATGCTGCCGAAAAAGAAGATCGCGGCACCACTATCGAGATAAAACTGAAGGACGATGCTGAAGAATTTGCCAATGAAGGCCGTTTACAGGATATCATCAAAAGGCATTCGGATTACGTTCGTTTTCCCATCTTCGTCAGTGATGTTGAAGAGCAGGCCAATCGCCAAACTGCTATCTGGCGACAGACTCCTCGAGAAGTCAAGGATGATGAATATAACGAATTCTATAAGCACCTCACTCTAGATTTCGAAGACCCTATCACCCGCGTGCACTTTGTGGCCGATGCACCTCTGCGAATCTTCTCCTTGCTCTACATCCCCTCCAAACCTGAGCGCAATATGTTCTCCCTGCGCAAGGAGGATGGTCTCAAGCTCTATGCTCGCAAGGTTCTCATCCAGGAATACACCACTGATTTGCTGCCCCAACATTTTCGCTTTATTCAGGGTGTTGTTGGTTCAGAAGATTTGCCCCTCAATGTCTCTCGTGAAACCGTTCAGGCGACAGCCTTGATGGCGCGCATCAAGAAGATCCTTACTGGACAAGTCAATAAAAATCTCCAGACAATGGCAGATAAGGAACCTGAAAAATACGATAAGTTTTGGGAATCCTTCGGTCCCTTCATCAAAGAGGGTATCGCTTCTCAGGATGCAGACCGTGAAAGTCTTTTCCCCTTTGTACGCTTCCACACCACTGTTCATCCTGAGAGTTGGGTGTCTTTGAGTGATTATGTCCAACGCATGAAAGACGATCAGGATAAGATCTACTATATCCTTGGGGATGATGACCGCTCTGTAGCTCGCAGCCCCCATCTGGATTACTTCCGCAAACATGGTTATGAAGTGATTACTTTGACTGACCCCATGGACTCTTTCATGCTTCTGGGACTCCGTGAATATGGAGATTATCAGCTGCAGAATGTGGCTGCGCCGGACCTGGAACTCCCAGCTGCTGAGGAGATTCCCGAGGATGAACCTGCCCCCGAGGCATTACCAGAAAAAGACTTCGAGAAGATCGTCGAGCGCTTCAAGTGGCATTTGGGTGAACGCGTTACCGATGTGCGCGCTACCGATCGCCTCTCCGACTCCGTTGCCCGCCTGGTCGACCCCGAAGGTTCCATGGGCCAGGAGATGCAGCGTGTCTACCGCTTGGTAGACAAAGATTATGAAATACCCAAGAAGGTACTGGAACTCAACCCCAGCCACCCCATTGTGATGAAGTTGCACGAATTATCCGGGGAGGATGAAAGAAACGCAACCGTCATCGAACAGATCTACGAAAGCGCCCTGCTCATCGAAGGTCTGCACCCCGACCCGGCCGGCATGCTTCCTCGCATCCAGGCGCTGATGGAAGCAGCCTTGAGTGGTGATGGATAAATTTCTAGAGTAAATACATCAAATGTCAACACGGCCTAGTAGGCCTTAATTTGTATTCTTATGAACACTTTGGCATTTTGTGTCGAAGTGTTCATAATTTACATTGGAATACTGCGGGCTGGCTATCAAAACAAACGCCAGTTCATTTAAATATTTTTGGTTGTGATTGGGGTGTAAAGTGGACTCCGGAAAATCTTTTAATTACCTGTCATGGCCGTGGGCCCGCTGTAAGCGTGAGTCCCGTAGGGGTGACACTTGCGCCTGCGCTACAAGTGCAGGAGACTCTTCGCTGGCCGTAGGCCCGCCTGCCTGAAGGGCCGCAGAGCGTGGCGCGCTCAGAGTGACACATTTTTCAGATACTTTCCGATAAATACTAAAGACTCTACTGCAGTAACTCAGGCAAAACAGAAGCGTTGAGCAACAAAA
>CAZLNX010000288.1:0-7910 GCA_964560795.1 uncultured Anaerolineales bacterium
GTGTTTGTTTTTCGTTAGCCCTTTATTTGATTTTCATGGCTTGGTAGTTACTCTTCCTCTAATAAAACCTGTATATCAGCAGCGATATCTTCCGCTGCCATGGTTAGCGGGTACACGGCTCGCCAGTACCCTTGCTTGTCGATCAGCATGATCAGGGGTGTGATGTCCACTCTAGGATCAGTCCCATCGCTAATTGGTGATGAA
This sequence comes from uncultured Anaerolineales bacterium, assembly GCA_964560795.1. GTDB lineage: Bacteria > Chloroflexota > Anaerolineae > Anaerolineales > UBA11858 > NIOZ-UU35. The sequence goes on from CAZLNX010000288.1 coordinate 205, forward strand.
TGAAAGTAAATATCATAGCTGTGGGCGAGGTCACTGATTTCCCTGGGGTCGCCAGATAATCCTAAAAAGCCGACATCCAGCTCGGGCAGCCCCATTTCTGGGTCGATAGAGATGACGATGACTTGAATTTCATTTCCATCATTGATTGCCAAATCCCTGGCCTGGGCGAGCACCTCCAGCAAGGCACCGCTACGTGAGCAGTTGCTGCAGGTGAAGGACAGCAATACGGGAGCCGATTGAAAATCATACAGGCTGTAGTTCTTGCCGTCTGAGCCTCGCAATCTGAAGTCGACGGCGGGAACGGGTGGGTACAGCATAGCACCGCGCAGCACTGGGGCGGGGCGTAATGCCCGACCCAAGCTGTAGGCTGCTATTGCCAGAACAATTCCCAGAACGATGCCGATAATCGCCAGCCAGATGGGATGTGGGAGTGGAAATCGTTTTACATCTGTCATGCTTTGTCAAGGTGCTGTAATTGGAAAATGTTTGCGTTTTTTACTCCTTTCAATATGTCTAGATTACATCGATCATGGCTGTCAGCAGCAAGATGCCAAGATAGATGTTTGAGAATTTGAATAGCGTAAAGGCAGTTTTGGGAGATGGATTCCGATAGAGTTTGATGGTTAGCATCCCCAATCGAATAGTCATGAACAACGTAGGAAGCAGGAAGATCAGACTCAGGTTGGGGTGAGAGGCTAAAGCCAGGGCAGTAATACTCGTCCCCAAGGTGTGCAGTGTAACCCATCCCGCGGCTTGTTTGCCCGTAATCCCTACAGGCAGCATGGGGAAGCCAGCATTGGCATAATCCTCTTCATAGGCCATCGCCAGGCTCCAAAAATGGACAGGGGTCCATAGGAAGATCAGGGCGGCAAGCGCAAGTACGCTTGGCTCAGACCAGGCGCCTGCAGCTGCGCCACCGCTGAGCACTGCGCAGCTTCCCGCGGCGCCGCCAATGACGATATTTACAACCGAGCGCGGCTTCAGCCAGATTGTGTAAACACCTATGTATATGGCCGCACCCAGCCCATTGAACAGGGCCAGGGCCGGGTTGAATACACCAGCTAAGACCACAGAGAGAACGATCATCCCACTGCCAAGCCCCAGCACCAGCTTTGGCTGCAAGATCTCCCCAGACACCAGGGGTCTGCGGCGAGTGCGGGTCATGTGTTTGTCGCGTTCGCGCTCCAAATATTGGTTGAGCGCCGAAGCCCCACTGGCCGACAATCCACCCGTGACCATCAAGAGCAGTAGTGCCTTACCTCCCGGCCAACCCCCTGCAGCGATCATTGCACCGCTGGCTGCTGATATCAGCAACAGAAGTACAATGCGCAGCTTGAAGACTTGTGCCAAGGCCTGTGCAACTTCGACTGCTTTTGAAAACTTTAGTCTCCAATGATATGCACTTGCGGTAGGTGGGTTGCTCAAGTTTGTCAGATCGTCCATTCTTTGCCTTCTCAACCAATTACAATCTCAGCGTCTCTGCGGTGATGGTTATTTGGGTTCTTTGATTTCAATTTCGATGCTAATCTCGCCAGATTTCTCAAAGGTCAGGGTGAGGGGCAGTACTGCACCAACTTCAAAGTCTTCTAATTTATCGATACACATGATGTGCAGGCCGCCCATTTTTAGTTCAGCCTGGCCGCCCGCGGGGATTTCGATGCCGCCCTCAACCGGGCGCATACCCATGGCGCCCTCTTCAGTTTTGTACGATTCGTGCAGTTCGACCACGCCGCAAGCAGATGATTCGCCAGCGATTAATGTGTCGGTTTCACTGCCACCATTTTTGATCAGCATGTAGAATGCGCCTGCAGTGGCAACTTTTGGTGAAGGACGTCCCCAGGCACCTTCAATGCTGATATTTGGCCCTTCTGCGGTTGATTGGCAAGCAGCCAAACCGATAGCTAAAAATAATGTGATTCCTAAAGTTAAAAGTGTTGTTTTTTTCATTTGATGCCTCTCCTTTGGCCCTCTCCCTCCCCTTCTTCACTTCGTTCAGTTTCCCCTCCCTCTCCCAAATTTGGGAGAGGGAGGGGATGTCCCGAAGGGACAGGGGTAGGTGAGGGCGAAAACTATTCTAGTAAATAATCTAAATCTTCCGCAATTTCCTCCGCCGGTGCTCCAAATGGGAAGATTAATTTAAGGTGGCCCTCCTGATCGATGACCATCACTGTAGCTGTATGGTCTACCAGATAGCCAGTGGCTTCTGTGCCCTCGTGTTTCTCAAAGAAAACGCCGTACATCGTAGCGACTTGGGCGATCTCATCTTCGCTGCCGGTAGCCGCGAGAAAGCTGGGATGGAAATGCGTGACATAATCTCGCAGCATTTCGGGTGTATCTCGCCAGGGATCAACAGTGATCATGATCAACTGAATATCATTAGCTTTCTTCTTCCCGAGTATCTCCAAGGCATTGGATACCTCCGCCAGCGTGGCTGGGCAAACATCAGGACAAAATGTATAGCCAAAATAAAGCAGCACCATCTTTCCACGGAAATCTTCCAGACTGACTGTTCCAGTTGCTGTCTGGAGTTCAAAGTCAGGTGCAGCATCCGGTGACTGCAATACTGTTCCGTAGAATGTGTGAGGTCTAAGTCTAGGCAGAACGACTGCGGCGACAATTGCCAAGCCAATCAAGATGCCAAGAATGAATATCCAATTATTTTTTTTCGTCATCGATAAACTCTATTCCTTCCTGACAACTCATTAGGGCGTGTAGCAAAGGAAATAATGCGCCGCCTCATACGCCAGGCTAGTAGATCCCTGGCTGTTCTGAACTTCTTCCGATAGAACGCCAATGTGGCGCAAAATACGCTCGGTGTCGGGAACCTGGGTTTGATAGCGATACTCGCCGCGGATGATGCCCCAGCCATCAACCAGGACAAACTTGGGGTCGAAGGCGAAAGAACCGTCGTCGTTCTGGTTGTAATAGGCTTCGAACCCACCACCGATGATGGCTTTGAGCAGAGTCCCATTGGATGTAGTTGCAAACATCCATTGGCTCGAATTAGCCCCAAGGGAGTCCGCATAGCCTTTCAAAATTTCCGAAGAATCGTATTCGGGGTCAAAGGAGATGGTGACGAACTTCATTTGAATATCCCCAAGATTCGCTTCAGCCAGACGATCCTGGATTTCAGTCATAGTCCGGTTCAGATTCCCACAAGGTTCTGGGCAACGGGTGTAAATAAAGTTGTAGAGCACGAACTGCCCACGCAGGTCTTCATTGGTGAGACGTTGTCCGTCTTGATCGATGAGAGAAAAACCCGGTGCTAAGCGGATGCGGGGCACGACCTGTACAGGTTGGAAGATCTTGAAGGCCAGGGCGGCGATCACTAACAAACCGATTAGCCCGTACACGCTGTAGAGCAATGCTTTCTTCATTCGTCCGCCTCCCCCGTGATGCTCGAGGTCAAGGCGTTGACCAGATCGGGCATGGACGCGTTGGTAATCTCGGTGCGGTCGTGAATAATGATGCGGTTTTCTGTGGGGGTCAGGTAGATCACTTTAAGCGGGCGCTTGAGCGATCCTAAAAGTGGATTGAGTTCAGCTTCCACCAGTTCTTGTTTCTGGTGATCCATGATGATCACATCGGGGGCATCGTTGGCGATTTGATCTTTGGCCTGTGCCCATGAATCGACAGTGCCAATAACCTCGATATCGGATTGTTCTGCCAACAATCCGATGACAACATCTTGCAGGAGGCTAACGCCCACGAATAGAACCCGCTTCGCAGCTCTCATGATGTACTAAGTGTAGCGAAGAAAAGGAGCGCTGTCTTGGCCCAGATGGAGGGGTATCGTCCCCTGGAATATCCCCCAAATGGGTGATTTTTAGAAATTACCTGAGGTGAGGTGCACTTCTAAAAAGTGCACCTCACCTCAGGTACGCATTACTCCCGAAAAAATTTGATGTAGATGGATGGCACGTCTGCTCGTGGGGCCGCAAAGCATAGCGTCTGCGGTTATTATTTATTCCCCCTTGAGCAATCCGTGGCGGATGGCCCAGGCAGCCGCTTCAACGCGACCGTTGAGATGCAATTTTTCTAAAACATTGCTGAGATGAGATTTCACCGTGTGAGGCGAAATATCCAATTTGTCGCCAATTTCTTTGTTGCTTAGCCCGCGCGCTACCAGTCGCAGCACGTCTTTTTCTCGTGAGGTGAGATCATCTCCCTCGTGACTCTGCTCCTGAGCAGTGCTGCGCGGGGGAAGACCCTGTGAGAGGGCTGTAAACTCGTCTAATAGCTTGGCCGTCATCTCGGGGTTGATGATTGCCTCCCCGGCGTGAATGCGACGGATGCTATCTAGTAATTCCTGGCTGGTGGTGTCTTTGAGTAAATATCCCCGTGCGCCGCAGCGCAGCGCGGCGAAAAGATCCTTGTCAGTATCGGACACAGTTAACATGAGGATCTGAATATCCGGATGCACCTCACTGATCTGTCGGGTGGCTTCGATGCCGTCCACATTGGGCATGTGCACATCCATGAGGATGATATCGGGGTGATGCTCTTCGGCCAGGGCAATGGCCTGTTCGCCGTTTTCAGCCAGGGCTGATAGGGTGATCCCGGGCGCATCTCGGAGAATGCGGGCGATGCCTTCTCTGAAAAGATGATGGTCGTCGGCCAGTATGACTTTGATCATAATTCTTTGAGAATTTCTTGGGGAACGGTGACGGCGAGATGCGTGCCTTGACCTGGGCTGGTTGCCACAGAGAGAGTGCCGCCTATGCCCTGTGCTCTTTCCCGCATGGTTGTCAATCCGTGGCTGCGATGATTTCGTTCCGTAGAATCTGCTGGCGGGAAACCGATACCATTGTCAGTAATGCTTAACTCGAATGTATCTGTTGATGATTTTAATTCCACGGTGGCCTGACTGGCGCGAGCGTGTTTGCGGATATTGGTGAGTGCTTCCTGCGCGATGCGCAATAATTGTAACGCGATCTCTGGTTCGATCGTGATATGTTCGGGATTTGCTTTGAATTGCGTTTCGACCCCTGTTTGTCGGGTGAACTCACGTGTGTAAACTGCAAGCTGTGTGCTCAGTTGCGCAGGTTCATCCAGATCCATGCGTAATCCATCGATGGCCTCACGTACATCTACATACGCGGCGCGGATGTTTTTGCGCAGCTCCTGGATTTCGCCTTTGGCACTTATTTGTTGATCAGCCTCAATGAGCATCTCGATTTGTTCGGCTTGAAGATTCAGGAAACCCAAGGTTTGCGCCAGGCCATCGTGAAACTCCCGGGAAAGGCGATGGCGCTCTTCCAATACCGCCATCTGGCTGAGCTGATTGTATAGCTGGGCATTGCGGATAGCCAGTGCGATTTGATGGGCTACGGCTGATAGAAGCTCAAGATGACGCTCGTTGATAGCCTGGGGTCGCCGGCTTCCTAAAAATAATGCGCCCACAACTTTGCCCTCAGTGATCAAGGGTGCAGATGCCGCGGATTTTATGGAATGAATGTCTGATTTGAGCTCGGTCTGAAAGATTGGGTGATTTCGTTCGTACGCTTCCTGGGCCAAGCGCAATCCCAGATTGAAACGAGCATCTGACAACGATTCTCCCAACGCATGCTGAGCCAGACAACTCCAGGCCTGGGTGACATCATCGTATAGAAATAAAGCTCCCGCTTGGGCATCCCAACCCGATACGGCGATATCTAATATTTGACTTGATAAGTCTTCGATGGTACCTGGAGCGGTGAGGGGGTCTGATGATATCGCCCTGTCCAAAGAATGCAGTGTGCTGACACGTTGCGTGCGGATGCGCAGGTTTTCTAAAGCACCGGAGATTACCGCGCTGAGGATATTCAACAAACGCACGTGATCTTCGGTGGGGCCATCAGCCGTGGGGAAGTAGGCGGTGATCACGCTGGTGCGCTCTTTTTCCAAGATGACTGGCAGGCATACCAGCGAAGCGATGCCCTCCTCCTGGGCAACAGGCAGAAGCCCTTCGAAGAGTGGGCAATCCTGATCAGCCCTGGCGTGCAATGTGTCGCAGTTTCGGCAGCGCTCAGCGTTGATGCCGCTTTCCATGCGTTCGCGCAAGGCTGCCAGATAGGTATCACTCAAGCCCCAAGCCATATCCAGATTGAGCCGGTCTAAGTTGTCATCGAACGTGACGATTGTTGAAGCCTGGGCTTCTGTTAGCTGTAGGGGGGCACGGGTGGCCAGTTCTAAGATGTCATGCTGGTTGTCGGCAGCGGCGACTTGTTCCCCAAGCGAGTTGAGATTGAGAAGCTGTTGGTGGCGCTCTTCCAGTTCGTGATAGGCATCCTTTAGTTGGTTTTCAGCCTCGGCGCGACGGGATGCTGCGCTGGCGATCCAAGATAAACCAAACCAGGCTACCAGGCTACCTGTGATGCTGTAAATGAGCACTTCTACCCAGCTTTGCCAAACACCTGACAAAGGATCTGCTGCAAAACGGACGATTAGGCTGTGAATGAATGCCAGTAGAAAGACACCCGGAAATACGAGCCACCTGAGTCGGCGTAGGTTAACGTGCAAGTATTCTGACCACATATTTGCGATTTTCTCTTGAATTCTGTTTATCGACATAACTCGCCGGGTGTGGGTACAATATCGCCACACAGTATACCCGATTTGAGTTCGATACGTATGATGCCATTTTCACCTCTTTGGAAACATCCGCTATATTCTGTCTGGAATGGTATTGGGTATGGTAGACTTCTTGTCGTATCTTCACGAGGAAGGATCACTCATGTCAGTGAAAAAAATTGATCGCTATGAAATTGATCGCAAACTAGGCGTTGGCGGGATGGCTGAAGTATTTTTGGCACAGGATCCCTATATGAAAAGACAGGTGGCGATCAAATTATTGCCGTATGAGTTGACTACAAAAGAACTATATCAGGAGTTATTTCAGCGCGAGGCTGAAGTCATTGCTGCTTTAGAGCACCCTTGTATCGTCCCCATTTATGATTTTGGGCAGTATGGCAATCAGCCCTACTTTGTCATGCGTTATATGCGCGGCGGTTCGCTGGAAGATCGTATCCTTGAAGCAAAAATGGAACCTCGCCCGCTGGCCAAGATCATTGAGCGCGTTGCTTCCGGGTTGGATGCCGCCAACAAACTGGGAGTGATTCATCGTGATGTAAAACCTTCAAACATCCTCTTTGACAGCGAGGGCGAAGCATTTTTAGCTGATTTTGGTATGGCAAAATCTATGCAGCATTCTTCGGGCAAGACAAATGATAAAATTCTGGGAACGCCTGAATATATGAGTCCAGAGCAGGTGTGCAATGAAACCTTAGATGGACGCAGTGACGTATATGCCCTGGGGGTAGTAATTTATTGTGCGTTAGCAGGGGAGCCACCTTATCGAAACGAGTCGCCATTGGCCATCGCAGTTTCACATATCAAGGAGGCCATTCCGAACATCCAAGATATCAGGCCTGATCTTGAGCCTTCCTGGGATGAAGTTATTCGAAAGGCAATGGCCAAAGAGCGTGGTGATCGCTACGACACAGCAGGTGAATTAGCGCGCGATGTCAGTGAGATCGCCTCGGGTCGCTGGTTCATGCGTAAGCTTGTAGATTAGTGTGGAAAAGATTAGTTTATAGAACTCACGTGAAGACATATCGCCATGCCAGAGGTAGGCTTTCGGTCAGGTGCGCAAAGCAAATTCGCGAAGATTAATTTGGCATGGTTCAATTTGAACTAAACAGCACCTTTACAAAATAAAAGGAGCA
>CAZLNX010000289.1:0-7907 GCA_964560795.1 uncultured Anaerolineales bacterium
CCCGATTAGTTCAGCCGTCTCAAAATGGGAAGTTATTTTTGCACGCCTCCAAAGACGCGATTTCCTAATTGGAAGTTGCCTTCTTCCGAAGGGTCAAGTTCCTCGATCACCAGGCGGCTGCCTTCGCTGAGCAGACCTGCGGGGATATATACCTTCACTGGGCCAAAGCTGAAGGTTCCCCCGGAAGCACCCACAACAAAGGTGCGCTTGATGGCATCGCTCCCTGCACGCTCCAGGGGAGGAGGCACGTAGCGCGCCAGGGCAAAGTTAGGTTTGCTGTTAACGGTCGCGGTCCCCCCCACCACGATCTTTCCATCCTCTTGAATGGCCAGATCAGATCCACTATCTACCACCCCGAAGTCGATGGTGACCAGACCCCCTCTACCAAAAGTGCTATCCAGGTTGCCAAAGCGATCGAACCTCGCCAGGGCAAAGTCAGTTGAAGTAAATAGCGTTTCATGTACGGTTCCCGCTGCCACGATCTTGTTATCGGGTTGAATGGCAACGGCACTGCCCAGAGCATGATTCCATCCGAAGTCTGTGATCACGATGCCGCCCAGCCCGAAGCTGTTGTCCAGGCTCCCGTTTGCATGGTAGCGTGCTAGAGCAAAGATGAATTCAGTAGGGGAGAGATTAAGTATTAACCCGGTGGCCACAATTCTCCCATCAGGCTGAATAACGATGTCGTTGATCCTTTCTGCAATCGTATATCCAAGGTCTGTGGTGACCAGACCGCCTGTGCCAAAGGTATTGTCCAGGCTGCCATCGGCATTGTAGCGCGCCAGGGCGAAATCAGAATTGCTACCGTTGTTACTCGAACCTGCCACCACGATCTTGCCATCGGATTGAATAGCGACCGAACGACCATAGTCACCCCCACCTGCAAAGTCGGTGGTGACCAGACCGCCTGTGCCGAAGCTGTTGTCCAGGCTGCCATCGGCATTGTAGCGCGCCAGGGCAAAGTCGCTGTTACTGCTCCCCACCACCACAATCTTGCCATCGGATTGAATGGCAACATCTGCCCCACCAAAGTTGCTCGATACTTTACCGCCTGTGCCGAAGGTATCGTCCAGGCTGCCGTCCGTATTGTAGCGCGCCAGAACGAGTGTGGAACCGTTGGGGCTGACATCCGTGCCCGCCACCACGATCTTGCCATCGGATTGAATGGCAACGTAATAGCCTTCCCCGATATACGTCCCAAAGTCAGTGGTGACCATACCGCCGGTGCCGAAGTCATTGTCCAGGCTGCCGTCCACATTGTAGCGCACCAGGGCAACGTCGCCCCCCCTTAAGCCGGAGGCGCCGGTGCGTCCTCCCATCACGATCTTGCCATCCGATTGAATGGCTAACGAATAGCCAGAGGCACCTTCACTACCGAAGTCGGCGATGACTTTGCCATCTGCGTCAAAGGTGGGGTCCAGGTGTCCGCCATAACTATCAACGTTACCTATCGGAACTCTGTCTTCGCAGTCGTTGGTCTCGTCTTCTTCGACGATGTTGCCATCGGGATCTACCTGGCAGACGCCGCCCCAAGCCGGGTTGATCAGATAACCTTCGGCAGTGTGTGTGACTTCGAAATCGATCTTAAACTGCCCGGTGTTGGCCCCGATGGTTACATCGGCACTATTCGCCGTGCAGGTCAGCGTGGTACCGGTGATATTGCATTCCAAGTTGGCAAAATTGGTGATGTTTGTATCGTCCCCCACGTTGACCGCGCCGTAGGTCGTGTCACCATTGGGCAGATCGTCTCTAAAAATGGTCTGGCCATTGGTGAAGGTAGCATCAAGAGGTCCCGTATTTTTAACTGTGATCTCCCAATCAAAGGGCACGCCCACCGGGGCTACGCCGAGATCGAGAATATCGTTTTGCTTCTCGGCTTCCAGATCAGGAGCGGGCACCGTCACACTATCAGAGCAGTCGTTGTTGGTTTCATCTTCTTCTACCACGTTGTCGTCAGAGTCCACCTGACATTCACCGCTATCGGTCGGATTGTCCAGATCGCCCCCCGCGACGGGCGTGACCTCGAAATCGATCTTGAACTGCCCGGTAGCATTCCCAATGGTCACAGCGGCACCGTTAGCCGTGCATGTCAATGTAGTGCCGACGATATTGCAATCTACATCGGCAATATCGGTGATATCGGTATCGCTACCCACGTTGACCATGCCGTAGGTGGCACCGCTGGGCAGGTCGTCTTTGAAGATGGTCTGGCCAGCAGTGAACGTGGCGTCACCAGGGCCCGTGTTCTTGATAGTGATCTCCCAATCGAAGGGCACGCCCAGGGTGGCGTCTCCCCCGCCAAGTCCGTTTTGCTTCTCGGCTTCCAGATCAGAACCCACCATCACAGTAATGGTATCGGTGCAGTCGTTGTCCGTCTCATCGCTTTCGGTTACAAGACCATCAGGATCTGCCCGGCATATGCCGCCCGCTGGGTCTGGATTGGTGAATGTGCCTGTATTATCAAACATGAGATAAATAGTCACTTCGGCTTTGCCGGTCTTGGGAGCAAGGACAACATCATGCGTACGCGCTTCGCAAATCACCGTTCTACCAGCCGGGCCACCCACCGCACAACTGGCTTGCCCGATGGGGTTTGGATCAATCCAAATAGAGACACTCGCCCCCCCAGAATAGCCTGGGGGTAGATCGTCCTTAAAAATGACCTCCCCAGGCGCGAAGACGGCCGCACCATCACCTGTGTTGGTAATGGTCACCTTCCATTGGAAGTACTTGTCCTTGAAGGCCACACCGTCAGGGTCGGTTGCTTTGACACTATTAAGGTTGGGCAAAGTACCCACGCCGACCGCGTCCATGCAGTCGTTGTTGTCTTCTTCCTCTTCGGGTACAACCCCATCAGGATCTACCTGGCAGACTCCGCCATCAGCCGGGTTGAGCAGGAGACCAATTGCCTGAGGACCGACCTCAAATTTTACCGTGAATGTCCCGGTAGTGGCCCCAATGGTCACATCAGCCCCATCGGCCGTGCAGGTCAGCGTATTGGCCGCGATGGCGCAGGTTATATTCCCGGAGTTGGTGACATCGGTGACACTATGCACCACCGGGGAAAGGTACAATGCGTTCCCGGGCAGGTCATCCCTTAAGATGGTCTGTCCGTCGGCAAACGTGGCATCAGCCGTATCCGTATTTTTGATTTCAATCTCCCAAAAGAAGGGCGTAAGTCCCGGGGTTTGGCTCCCGCTGGAGTCTTGTTTGACAACCTCCAGGTCTGGCCTGTCCGGTTCCCCGTCAAACTTCTGGACGCGGTGGTTATCAGAATCCACCACGTAGATTTCTTTATCACTGTTCAACGCAAGATAACCCGGATTGTCGAACTGCCCATCCCCGCTACCGTTCGACCCCCAGTTACGGATAAAGCTCCCGCTGCTGTCAAATTCCTGGACGCGGTCGTTATTGGCATCCGTTACGTAGACATTTCCGTAACGATCCGTCGCCACACCCTCTGGCCCATTGAACTGCCCATCTCCGCTGCCACTAGACCCCCACTTGCCCAAGAAGTTCCCATTCCCCCAGTCAAATTTCTGAATACGGTTGTTGCCTGTATCCGCAACGTAGACGTTCCAATTGCTGTCCGCCGCCACACCTGTTGGTCCGTTGAACTGCCCATCTCCGCTGCCAGAAGACCCCCATTCGTGCCTGAAGTTCCCGCTGGTGCTGAATCTCTGAATACGATGGTTGCCTGTATCCGCCACATAGACATTCGAACTAAACACCGCCACACCTGTTGGCTCGTTAAATTCTCCATCCCCGCTGCCACTCGACCCCCACTCGAGCAAGAAGTTCCCGTTGCTGTCGAATTTCTGAATACGATTGTTGCCTGTATCCGCCACGTAGACGTTACCAGCACCGTCGATCCCAACACCCATCGGCTGGTCGAACTGCCCATTCCCAGTGCCATTCGACCCCCACGTGAGCGAAAAATCCCCTGGGGCAGCATATGCAATGGTTGTGCATATCAGGGTTACGATAATAAAAATAATAAAACTGGATAGACCTTTATTGTTCAACCATTTCCTCATGATGATTTCTCCTCAATAAAAGATCTCAGGTTTGGTTGGTTTGGAGATCTGTGTTGGTGTTTAGCGGCCCTCGAAACAATTTCCTTCTTGGGTTGAATAAAAAACACCAACCCGGGCACAGGACAGCGCGGGTTGGTACGGGTTATGTATTAAAAATAGCTGGTAATCTAGCAATGAGTGAGTGAGTGGATCTTCAGCGGACATGGCGATTTCTCTTTTTGAGAATGGGCGTCTTGATCTCATTCGCTTTTCTCCCCGATGTGCCATATTAAGGTATTGTTCGGCGGGCAATTAGGAAAGATAGTGATGTAGTAGTGAAGGTAAGTATTAATGCAATGTATTTCGAGTATTGTACAGTATTTCTTTTGCTCATACAAGTGCGCTGGAAACATATAATTCTTGACGCGAGAAAGCCCAAGCCTGTTGTCCCAAGCAGTTAAAATTAAGACCCCTGGGATTTTCGAAATCCCAGGGGTCTGGTTACAATTTCTTAGAAGTGACAGTAACTTTTCGAAGTACTTCCAATCGTATCACTGGAAGCCAAGCGCCTGTATTGCTAACACCTCTCATAACCATCTAAATCCAATACCAAATACTCTTACTCTTTATGTCCAGCATATATCTCCTCTCAACTGACGGACATATCCGTGAATTCGAATTCTCCTGTGCCCTACAACCCCCAACACTTCACCGCCCGCAAAACCGGCTCTCCGGAGATATGCGACAGATCCATGGCACCTTCCACCACGAAGGGTTTCACACCAGACAACAATCCTCGATAATAATTGCGCTGCTCGGGGGACAGCAACACTTTTAAAACGCCTTCAAGGTCTTCTAACTCAAGGATGTAGAAGGCCTGCCCTTCTTGGGTGTGAAAGCGCTGCACCGTTTGCCGAACACCTGCCACCCGCACATCTTCTTCTTTGCGGCTGAGGGCTTCCAGCGTAGTGATCACATCGGCCTTAGCGACCTGCTCGGGCACCAATTCCAAGGGGTGCGCGTCCACACCGACACCCAGGATCTGCTCCTGCGCTGCCACCCGGGTCGCCAGATCCCACTCCGAAGCATCGCTCTCTGAAGGGAGATCAAACAAACTCGGCTGCCGATACCGCCAGGCAAAGCCTTCAATTTGAGTCAAATGTTCGGGGATAGTACCCAGCCCACGCAACGCACCCACACGAATTAAGTTTTCAGCTTCCTTAGGCCGCGGATCTACGCGGGTCAAAAATTCATTCAGCGAGCCAAAAGGCCGTCCATCCAAAATTCGTTTTTGCGTACGCCGAGTCAGGTCTCGCACCTGATCCATGCCCATATAGAGTGTAGGCACACCGCCAGGATAACGGACTCCAAAATGCCGTTCGGCGTAGTTGATATGCGGCGCCCTCACGGGGATGCCCATGCGTCGGGCTTCATTGAGATAAACCCGCTGGCGATAGTAGCCGCCCCAATTGGCCATCACCCCCGCCATAAACTCAGCCGGATAGTGGCGCTTGCACCAGGTCGAACGCCAGGCAATTTGGGCATACGAAGCGGCATGGGCCTTGGGGAACCCATACCCTGCAAACGCCGCCATCAGATCCCAAATCATCTCGCCGGTCTCACGCGACACGTCGTTCTTCTCCTGCGCGCCGCTGACAAAGCGTTCCTTGAGCGTTTTCATTTGCTTGCCAGGATCGAAGTGGCTCATCGCCCGTCGCAGGATATCGGCATCGGCCAGACTCAGCCCTGCCAGCTCGCTAGCGATGCGCAGCACCTGTTCTTGATAGAGGATGACCCCATAGGTGTTCTCCAATAATGTGGATAGCGCGGGGTGGAGATGCTGCACGGGCTGGACCCCCAGGTGACGCTGGACGAAAGCATCTTTCAAGCCCCCGGTGAGGGGACCCGGTCGATAGAGCGCCAGGGCGATCATGATATCTTCGACTGAATGGGCGTCGATTTCCTTCAGCGTGGCACGCATTCCCGGGCTTTCAATAGCGAAACAGCCAATGGTTTGAGCATCCCGCACCATGGCGGCAGTGTCAGGATCATCTTCGGGGATAGCATCCAGCACATCCAGGCTGCTTTGGTATTCGGCCGCTTTCCAATCGCGCAATCTCTCAGCCACATCACCCAGCACACTCAAGCCGCGCGTCCCCAACAGGTCGATCTTGACCAGGCCAAACTTCTCAATGGTCTCCAGGTCGAACTGGGTGATAACAATCCCTTTACTGGCTAAATGCGTGGGCACCAGGTCGTTTAATGGCCCCGGCGCAATGACCATACCCCCAGGATGAATGGATAAATGGCGCGGAAAATTCAGGATTGCAGCCGCATCCTTGAAAACTGCACGATAGGTTGGGTAGCGCTGCACCAATTCTCCAAAAGGATCATCGGACCTGACATTTGCGCGTGCCCGCGGGCTCCAGCCGCGCCGCGGTAAATCAGCCGTCATCCCCTTGATGATCTTCTCATCGAGCCCATGGGCTTTGGCAACTTCACGCAAGGCTGAGCGTCGTCGGAAGCGGTTGATGGTGGCGACCATGGCCACGCGCTCGTGGCCATACTTCTCATAGACATGCTGAATGACAATCTCGCGGCGCTTGGAGCACAGGTCGGTATCAATATCGGGTGGAGAGCTGCGCGAGGGGTTGAGGAAGCGCTCGAAGTACAAGTTCAACGCCATGGGATCAGGAGTAGTGATGCCCAGACAGTGTGCCACCAGAGACGATGCAGCCGAGCCACGCGAGGCGGTGGGTACGCCCTGCTCGCGGGCGAAATCCATAATCTCATCCATGATCAAGAAAAGCGGCGCGTAGCCGCGCTCTCCGATGACTTGCAGTTCGTGCTTCAGTCGCTGGCGGATGTTTTTAGTTATTGATCCGTAGCGCACCTTGGCCCCATCTTCTGCACGCGCTTCCAGCACGTTCAAGGCGGTCTTGCCTTCAGGCAGGGGGATCTCAGGATAGTGAGGTACGCCCAGCGGCAGTTCCAAATTGCAGCGTTCAGCAATTTCTATCATATTGGCAATGGCTTCGGGGAATTCGATGAATCGAGCGTTCATCTCCTCGCTGGATGTGAAATGACTCCCCGATGGAGCCGGCGCATCCGGAGGCAGCTCACTCAGGCGGCAGTTCAGGCGCATGGCGCTCAATGTGCGCTGGAGTTGAGCATCTTCACCGTTGATGTAATGCACATTATTCGTCGCCACAATAGGCAGGTTCGCCTGCTCTGCAAGAGAAGCCATTTCGCGAAGGCTTTCATTAGGTTGAAGCTCAAGATAAAGATTTCCTTGAAAGGCTGCCTTCAACTCAAACAAGAAATCCAACGCCGCTTCCAACTGCCCGCTTCCCGCTACCTGCTGCAGCAATCCACGCACGCCCCCCGTCAGGCAGATTAGACCAGCAGAGTTCTCACGCAGCACATCAAAGGGAATACCCAGGTTAGGGTCGCGATGAGATGCAGCCTGCGCGGTGCTGCTCAACCGGCACAAACTTGACCAGCCTGGTAAATCTTTCGCTACAAAGACGAGATTCCCTAACCCCAGTGGGTGTTCAACGGCCAATTCCAACCCCAAGATGGGCTTGATCCCGGCATCCTGGCAGGCCTCATAAAACTCCGAAGCGCCGGTCAGGCTGTAATGGTCGGTCAGCGCCAGGGCAGGCATTCCATATTGAACCGCAGCATTAACTAAATCCTGGGGAGATGGAATACCATCAAGAAAAGAGTAATAGGAGTGGGTGTGGAGATGAATGGACTTCACGTTAGGTCAATGATACCAATGAATTTCCCCCTCAAAGGATGCAATTCAAGCTTCTTCCCGCAAGACATGAATGATTGAACTTTACAAAATAAATAGGCAATAGGAAAACATGTTATTCTAGGGTAAAG
>CAZLNX010000290.1:0-7882 GCA_964560795.1 uncultured Anaerolineales bacterium
GGAATTGACGCTCAAGGGGCTGGAAGAAGCCTATGCTCTGATCCGCGATATCGTGGCCGAGGGCGGCAATGTGCTCTTTGTCGGCACAAAACGCCAGGCTCAAGAAACCATCCAACTCGAAGCCGAGCGCTGCGAAATGCCTTGGGTTACTCACCGCTGGTTAGGCGGCACAATGACCAATTGGGCCACTATTCGAGCGCGCGTCAATGAACTCAACCGCCTGGAACGCATGCGCGACCAGGGCGAACTCGATATTCTGACCAAGAAAGAAGCCTTGGGACAAACCCGCAAGATCGATCGCCTGGACATGCTGTTCGGCGGCGTCCGCGATATGGACGGTGTGCCTGATGTTCTCTTTGTCGTTGATATCAGCCGAGAAGAGACCTCAGTGCATGAAGCCAATATCCTCGGTATCCCCGTCGTGGCGATGGTCGATACCAACTGTGATCCCAGCAACATCGACTACATCATCCCATCCAACGATGATGCCATTCGTGCCATCAAGCTAATCGTCGGAAAAATTGCCAACGCGGTCATTGAAGGCAAAGCCATGCGCAAAGACGAGGATGAAGAATTTACTGCTGCAGCCGTTGAGGTTCGCTACGAAGAAACCGCTGAAATGAGCGATGAAGAGCTACTCGGCGAAGCCACTCTGGCCAAGCTTGAAGCAACCAAGGCTGCTGAAGCCGAGGCCGCTGAGGCCGCCGCAGCAGAAGCTGCTGCAAAGGCTGATGCCGAGGCGGCCGCTGAGACAGAGGCAACTGCTGAAGCCGAAGCCGAGGCCGCAGCTGAGGCTGAAACAGAAGACGCCGGCACTGATGAAGCTCCCGCGGAAGAAACCGACGAAGAACCTGCTGCAGAAGAAGAATCTGCTGAAGATGAGGCAAAATAAATGAGCGTTACATCCAAAGAAATCAAAGAATTGCGTGAAAAAACCAGCGCAGGCTTTATGGACTGCAAGAAAGCCCTCGAAGAGCATAACGGTGACTTCGAGAAAGCAGTCGAGTATCTGCGCAAAAAAGGTCTTGCCAAAGCTGCTAAGCGCGCTGACCGCGTTGCATCTGAAGGTGTGATCGAGCTTTACAACCACGGGGATGGTCGCGTGGGGGTTATGGTTGAAGTCAACTGTGAGACAGACTTTGTCGCCCGCTCCGAGGCTTTTCGTGATTTTGCGCATGAGATCGCACTGCAAATTGCTGCTCTCTCTCCTCTGTACGTTACGGAAGAAGAAATTCCTGAGGATATTCTAGATAAAGAGCGCGAAATTGCGAAAGAACGTGCCTTGCAAGAAGGCAAACCAGAAAAAATCGTCGATCGAATTGTTGATGGTCGTGTAGACAAATTCAAGGATGAAGTTGTGCTACTGCGCCAGGCTTATATCCGAGATGATAAGCTGACCATTCAGGAATTCATGAATCAAGCCATCGTCGCCATAGGTGAAAATTTGATCATCCGACGATTTGATCGCTGGGCTCTTGGCGAGCAAAGCAACTAATCAAGTAAGGCCAACCAATTGGTTGGCCTTTTTGATAGAATTATTTGGGAGACAATCTCCTTATTGCCAGCAAGAGCAGATTCTATATTTAGAAAAGGAAACTTTATGGAAAAAAGCCTTCAATTCAAGCGTATCTTGCTGAAACTGAGCGGCGAATCACTTTCTGGGCCAGATGGCTTTGGAATTGACCCCCTTCAAGCTGAAAAGGTCGCCCAACAAATCCAGGGAATTACCGATATGGGCGTGGAGATCGCGTTGGTCATAGGCGCTGGCAACATCTGGCGCGGTCAACGTGGTCTGGATCGAGGCATGGATCGTGCCACAGCCGACTATATGGGCATGCTGGCCACAGTCCTAAACGCCCTGGCCTTGATGGATGCCATGGAACGTGCGGGCATAGTCACTCGAGTGCAAACAGCCATTGAGATGCGCGATGTTGCCGAACCCTATATTCGTCGACGTGCGATCCGTCATCTGGAAAAAGGTCGCGTAGTCATCTTCGGCGGGGGCACTGGTAATCCATATTTCTCTACAGATACAGCAGCAGCCCTACGCGCGATGGAAATCGGGGCAGATGTAGTCATCAAAGCAACCAAGGTTGATGGCGTTTATGACTCTGATCCGATGATCAATCCCGACGCAGTCAAATTTGACAAACTATCATATATCGAAACCTTAAATCGCCGCCTTGAGGTCATGGATAGTACCGCAATCTCGCTTTGCATGGATAACCACCTGCCTATCCTGGTGCTAAACCTTTGGGAAGAAGGTGCCCTGCGCAGTGCTTTGTACGGCGAAGCAATTGGAACCATCGTTTCCGATTAGAATATCCCCCATCATTGTATCCAGTACGAGTTTTAACATTCATGTTGAAGCTCGTACTGCTTTTCAAGCGACATCTCTGTAATCCCTAGTCGATTTCCTCTCATGGTAAAATCATTTGGGACGAAATGATAAACTAAATTATCCTTTGCGAGGAGAAACCCATGCTAAATGATTTGTATATTGATGCAAAAACACGCATGAAGGGCGCCATTCAAGCCCTTGAGGAAGACCTAGCCGCCATACGCACCGGCCGCGCCAACCCAGCTCTGGTAGAGAAGTTGTCCGTAGAATATTATGGTGCTCCTACTCCCTTACAGCAACTCGCCAGCGTGGGAGTCCCTGAACCACGCGCCCTTCTTATTCGCCCATTTGACCCAGCGACCCTGAAAGATATTGAGCGAGCTATTTTGGCCTCGGATTTAGGTCTAACCCCCAATAGCGATGGCAAAGCAATTCGCCTGCATCTGCCCCCCCTGACAGAAGAACGAAGAATCGAGTTAGGCCGCATCGTCGGTCAACGCGTTGAGGAAGGTCGCATTGCTGTTCGCAATGTACGCAGGGATAGCATCAAAGAAATGCGTGAATTTGAAGATGAAGATATGATTTCTGAAGATGATCGCATACGTGGCGAAAAAGAAATCCAAAAATTTACTGATGATTTCATTGAAGAGATCGATCAAATCGGTGACCGGAAAGAGAAAGAAATCCGAGAAGTTTAACCTGATCGAATAGCAATCTACTAATTGATTCCCACTGCATTCGCTTGAGATTTAAATCATGGCAAAAGACCAAGAAGCACTGCCCCTGAAGATTCCAAAACATGTCGCTATTATCATGGATGGTAATGGACGATGGGCATTGTCACGTGGCTTACCCCGCTTAGCGGGGCACCGGGCTGGCACTGAAAACCTTCGCCGGGTCATTGAGGCTTGCGCTGAATTTGGTATCCAATATTTGACCTTGTATGCCTTTTCCACAGAAAATTGGGGGCGACCAGTTGAGGAAGTTCGCGGCCTAATGCGCATCTTGGAAGACGTCATCGATAGGGAAATGGTAGAACTTCATAAAAATGGGGTACAACTCCGGCATATTGGAGAACTCGACCGCATCAATCCTAAACTCAAAAAGAAGGTTTTAGATGCTATCGAGATGACAAAAGACAATACCCGCTTGGTTCTCAATGTAGCCTTCAACTATGGCGGTAGAGATGAGATTCTCTTTGCCATCCGCAATATGATTGAGGACGGTGTCTCTGCAGAGGATGTTACTTTCGATTTAGTAAACCGATATCTCTTCACCGCCGGCTCTCCCGATCCCGATTTGATCATCCGAACGTCTGGTGAACTGCGCGGTAGCAATTTTCTAATTTGGCAGGGTGCCTACGCAGAATGGTATTTCACGCCCATCTTTTGGCCAGATTTTGGAAAAGAGGAATTAAGAACCGCAATCGAAGAATACATCCAGCGAGACCGGCGGTTTGGACAAGTCAACAAGAAATAATAACATTGTGGTTATTCAGTCTTAGAATGGTTTTCCCCTTCTGACAGAGTAGTCACAGAAAAACAAAAGAGAACCATGCGACAAAGAATCATCGTTGCAATTGTATTGTTGCCAATAGGTATGGCTGCAATCTACTATGGGGGATTGGGTTATATTACCCTGATATCACTCTTATTAGGACTAGCCGCGTGGGAGTATGTTCAACTATTCAGCGCCGGAGGGCATCGGCCCTCTGGCGTTTTAGTTGTTGGGGGCACCTTAGCGTTTAGTGCCCAACAATCCTTGAACTACTATTTCGACTCTCCCCTACTTGAAGAAATTGGTTGGCTCACAAGCCTATTGACCATTATTGCCATAACATATCACCTGGTTCAATATGAGCGTGGACGAGATCAAGCTGCAACCGATTTCTCGATAACTGTTTCAGGTTTCTTGTATATCGGCTTGTTAGGATCCTATTTGATCCAATTACGTAGCTTACCTGAAGGAGCCTGGTGGGTTTTAACAGCACTTCCAGCTGTATGGTTTGCTGATTCGGGGGCATATTTCTATGGCCGCGTTTATGGAAAACATAAACTAAGCCCCAGACTCAGCCCAAAAAAGAGTTGGGAAGGCTATATTGCAGGGATCATCGTCAGTATCTTAGGAACAGCTGCCTTCGCTCACATGTGGAGACTCCCGGCTGGTCCGGGCACTGAACTCACCGCACTGCGCGGTGCGATCTTGGGCATTGTTATTTCTATCATAGCCCCTCTTGGGGATTTGGGACAAAGCATGATCAAACGCCAATTCGATGTCAAGGATTCCAGCAATCTGATACCTGGTCATGGTGGCGCGTTCGACCGTATCGATAGCTGGTTATGGGCTAGTGTAATTGGTTATTATCTGATTGAGTGGTTCTTTCTATAAATATTTGTACAAGGAGTTTTGAATGGCAAATGCTAAACCTTCACGCAACCTGGCTTTAGAATTGGTCCGCGTGACCGAAGCGGCCGCTTTAGCTTCAGGCCGGTTTATGGGACTTGGGCAAAAAGAAGCTGCTGACAAAGCCGCTGTAGATGCTATGCGCCTGGTTCTGAATTCTATCGAGATGGATGCGGTCGTTGTTATTGGAGAGGGTGAAAAAGATGAAGCACCAATGCTTTTCAACGGTGAAAAACTAGGCACAGGAGATCCCCCCGCAGTTGATATTGCCGTTGACCCAATCGATGGTACCCGGCCTTTGGCGAACGGATTTATCAACTCTATCTCCACAGTCGCCATTG
This sequence comes from uncultured Anaerolineales bacterium, assembly GCA_964560795.1. Lineage (GTDB taxonomy): Bacteria > Chloroflexota > Anaerolineae > Anaerolineales > UBA11858 > NIOZ-UU35. The sequence goes on from CAZLNX010000290.1 coordinate 5,086, forward strand.
CCCCGCAAGACACCATGTTTGACCCGGGGCCATTCATGTACATGCACAAGATCGCTGTTGGGCCTGAAGCAGTAGGTATGATCGATATCGACGCTCCGGTGGATGTGAACTTGAAACGTATTGCCCGTATCAAAGATATGCATGTTAATGATCTCACAGTGGTTATACTCGATCGACCTCGCCATGATAATCTTATCCAAGAAATAAGAGCCTGCGGAGCCAGAATTCGGTTGATCCCAGATGGCGATGTTGCAGGAGCTATGATGACTTGCTGGCCGGATGCCGGCGTCGATGTACTTATGGGGATTGGCGGCACCCCAGAAGGAGTGCTGGCTGCCTGCGCACTCCGAGGAATGGGTGGCGAAATCCAGGGCAAACTTTATGCCCGTAACGAAGATGAATTAACTCGCGGCAAAGAAATGGGCTATGATTTCGACAAGAAACTAGATATTGATGATCTAGTTTCATCCGATGATGTATTCTTTGCGGCTACCGGCATTACCGACGGTGCACTACTCGATGGTATCAAGTATTACAGTCACGGAGCTCAAACAAGCAGTTTGGTCATTCGCGGCCTGACTGGCTCTGTCCGTGAGATGACCGCTCGCCACAATTTCGAAAAACTCAACCCCATAAGCCAAGTTGAGTATTAGAATCAACACAAAAAACGCCCGTGGATCAACTCACGGGCGTTTTTCCATTAATTGACAACCCCTCATTGGCATGGTATTATCCCCGCCGATAACTTAATAACCCCTAGCGACGCTCTTATCCAGAGAGGTGGAGGGACCGGCCCTGTGAAACCTCAGCAACCAGGTAGTGGGATGTGGAAAGCGGTCAGTGGTTAAGATATCCACAAACCGCTCAACATAAATCACAACACCAGGTGCTAATTCCGGCAGAGGGATATTCTGGAAGATGAGAGGGTGCTGTACATTAGCGTGCATTGCCCCTCTTTTGCTAGAGGGGCATTTTTTAAACCTGGAGGTATGTATGACTACAACGTTTATGAATTCACCAAAATTGATGTTCACTTCGGAATCCGTTACCGAAGGTCACCCCGACAAGATGTGTGACCAGATCAGCGATGCCGTTTTGGACGCTTGCTTAGAACAAGACCCTTATTCTCGGGTTGCTTGCGAAGTGGCAACAAAAACGGGCTTCGTAGTGTTGTTGGGCGAGATCACTACCCAAGCTCAATTCAATTATGATGAATTGGCCAGAAAAGTGATCACGGAGATCGGGTACGATCGCGCCAAGAAAGGGTTTGACGGGAACACCTGCGGTGTCTTGGTAGCAATCGCTAAACAATCAGGCGATATCGCCATGGGTGTCGACAAAGCCCTGGAAGCCAAGAGCGGCGAAATGACTGAAGAAGAAATTGAAGCCATCGGTGCTGGCGATCAGGGCATGATGTTTGGCTATGCCTGTAATGAAACTCCTGCGCTAATGCCTATGCCCATCTATCTGGCACACAAGCTTACTCTGAAGCTAGCTGAAGTGCGCAAGAACGGCACTTTACCCTGGGTACGCCCAGATGGTAAAAGCCAGGTTACAGTTGAATACGCTTTTGGTAAACCCGTTCGCATCGACACTGTTTTGATCAGCACCCAACACGATCCTGATGTAACTGAGGAAGAAATTCGTGCTGGCTTGGTTGAGCATGTCATCAACCCAGTTTTGCCCCCTGATATGGTAGATGATGAATTGAAAATTTTCACCAACCCAACAGGCCGCTTCGTTATTGGCGGTCCCCAAGGGGATGCTGGCGTTACGGGTAGGAAGATCATCGTTGATACCTATGGTGGTATGGGGCGACACGGTGGCGGCGCTTTCAGTGGAAAAGACGCTACTAAAGTAGACCGCTCCGCGGCCTATGCATCCCGCTGGGCAGCGAAGAATGTTGTGGCTGCTGGCTTGGCCGAGCGCTGTGAAATCCAGGTAGCTTATGCTATCGGCGTAGCTCACCCCCTGAGCGTCAACGTAGAAACCTTTGGCACTGGCAAGATCGACGACGAGAAGATTGCCGATCTAATCATAGAAAACTTCGACTTGCGCCCCGGTGCTATCATCCGAGATTTAGGTCTTCGCCGACCAATCTTCCGGAAAATTGCCGCTTATGGCCACTTCGGGCGCGATGATCTGGATCTTCCCTGGGAACGCACCGATAAGGCTGATGCATTGCGCGAAGCTGCAGGGCTTTTTGACCCCGTAGCGGCTGACTAACTTCTCTCGCGATAAAACCAAAAAGACCCGATCTCAAGCTGAGATCGGGTCTTCGTTTAGAGTGATCGACTTATAGGTGAGATTCTATCTTCTTTACAATTTGCTTCTTTGGCCGAAAGCCTGTTAAGCGCTCTTTTATCTCGCCACCCTGAAAGAGAGCGAGAGTTGGTACGCCCATCACATGATACTGCATAGCAATATCTTGGTTATCATCCACATCCAACTTAACAACCTTTACTTGCCCCACCCACTCATCGGCCAACTCCTTTACGATGGGTTCAAGCATTTTGCATGGCCCACACCAAACAGCGGTGAAGTCAACTAACACGGGCAATGAAGCATCAAGCACTTCTTCTTGAAAAGATTCATCGGTAACGTAAAGCAAATCGGTCATTTCTTTAGCTCCTAAAATTGTTTTAGTTTTCGCCGCTAACACGAGCAGATAGTACTTATCACAGAGAAAAAAGTCAAGGTATTTGTTGACGCTGAACTGTCTGCGTGATAGAATTCAGCCCACTACGGGCGCGTAGCTCAATGGCAGAGCAGTGGCCTTTTAAGCCATTGGTTGTAG
>CAZLNX010000291.1:0-7851 GCA_964560795.1 uncultured Anaerolineales bacterium
CGAGTCGGCTGTATAAGACAACAGGGACTGGCTTGAAAAAGCCCTCGTCAAAACGTAAACAGGAGACAAAAAGTGAATAGTACGTTCAAAGATTTAAACCTGCACCCACAGTTGGAGCAGGCCGTAGCCGAACTTGGCTACACTACCCCCACGCCGATTCAATCTGCAATGATCCCGCTGATGCTTGATGGCCAAGATGTCATTGGGCAAGCTCAAACTGGAACGGGCAAAACAGCTGCTTTTGCACTTCCCGTGCTGCATAATATTGAGCTCGATCAGAGCGCAATAAAATGTATGGTGCTGGCTCCCACACGAGAGTTGGCAATGCAGGTCGCCAATGCCTTTTATGACTATGGTCAATATCGCGGTTTGCGCGTATTGGCAGTTTACGGCGGTCAGCCTTATGAGCGTCAGATCAAGCGTATCAAAAAGGGATTGGATATCGTTGTCGGTACCCCCGGGCGCATGCTCGATTTGATCAGGCAGAAAAAGCTCGATCTCAGCAATGTGGAAACCGTTGTGCTGGACGAAGCGGACGAAATGCTCAGCATGGGCTTCATTGACGATATTGAGTCCATCCTTGATGAAACCCCAACAACACGGCAGACCGCTCTCTTCTCGGCAACAATGCCTGCACCAATCCGCCGATTGGCCAAGAAATATCTCAGAGATCCCCAATCGGTGACCATAGAACGCAAACACCTGACCGTGGAATCCACACAGCAGCGCTATTATCTGGTCAATGAGAAGGATAAGTTGGCAGCACTGACACGCGTATTTGAGGTCGAAGATATCACCAGTGCACTAATTTTTACCAAAACCCGCATTGGTAGTGGGAAGTTGGCCAGTGAATTGTCTCAGCGAGGATTCCAGGCCGAAGCTTTGAACGGGGATCTTAGCCAGGGTGCGCGCATCCAGGTGCTCAAGCGCTTTAAGGATCATCAGACCAAAGTGTTGGTTGCAACCGATGTGGCCGCGCGTGGTTTGGATATTGATGATATTTCCCATGTTTTTAATTTCGACCTACCACAGGATCCCGAATATTACGTCCATCGTATTGGACGCACGGGCCGTGCTGGGAAAGAAGGCATTGCGGTTACGCTGCTAACGCCAGCCGAACAGTGGCGTTTAGGCAGGATCGAAAAATATACTCGTCAGCGAATTTCTAAAGCCACCTTGCCAACTCCTGATGTAATCATGGAGCACCGTGAAGCCAAGTTATTGACACAAGTAGACAAATGGTTAAAGCGTGGCCGATGTAATCGAGAACGTGAGATTGTACAGAGTCTGATTGATGCTGGCAACGACCCAATAGAAATTGCCGCTGTTGCGCTCAAACTAGCCCGCGCCGAGGAAAAGCAGCGCCCGATTGCCCCGATTAGAAAAGCGAAAATCACAAAATCAGGAAAGTATCAATCTGGATCGAAGCGCAATTATGGCCGCAACAACGGTCGCAACAATGGCCGCGAGAATGGTCGTAAGAACTATCCCAAGCCTGGCAAGAAATCACATGAAATGGGTATGGTGCGGCTCCGTCTCGATCGCGGTAAACGGCAAGGTGTGCGTCCCCAAGATATCGTCGGTACGATTGCTTCAGTTGCCAATATCCCAGGGAAAACTATTGGCAAGATCTTTATTCAGGACCACAGCACCTTCGTAGATGTCCCTGAAAGATTTGTATCCGATGTCTTCGATAACGCTGGAGATATCACCCTGCACAATCAGCCCGTGAGTGTTGAAAGAGCGTAGTACAATAAAATTCCAATGCCTGGCGTCGCAAATAGTAGTACGCCAGGCATTTTTGTTTAACTGGTATTTGGTGCAGGACGAGTTTTCTCTTGGGGGCCAGTTTAGCCACCCAAACTTTGAAAGATCGTTCCTACTTTTATGGGCATATCGTGATTTCTTATCTACTCATTCTTCGATGAAGGTGATTTTTCGTTTTTAAACACGTCAGACCAATCAACCTTGGCTGTAATCTGCATCAATACAGCTAAGGTGATCACTGAGCCAATGGTCACTACCAAACCAGTAAAACCCTCGAAGAAAAAGGCATATGAAAAAAGTACCAGGAAGAGCAGTTGTGAAATTCCTGCCTGTATGAATGCAAACCGCTTATCCTTGACGCGCCACAAATAGCTGATAACCAGAAACATAGATGTGCCAGCCGCCAAGATAAAAGATAGGCCTGGCAGCAAATGATCAACCAGATAGGCGAACAACAAGTGAAATGCGAAGAAGCTGGCTCCCAAGAAGAAGTAATGCATTGGGTGTAGGTTATTCCCACTGACGGCGCCTAATACGACCAGAACGGTAAAGAAGAACAGCAGCGAAACAGGCGCGAAATAACTCATCCGGCTGGCTAAAGGCCCAGGATTGAGCTTGTTGGGCATCTCGATCCCCAAGTCAAAATCGGATACCAAATTCTCGAATTGCCATTGAAGTTCCCAGCCTTGGGATGTTTTGGTCTTCGTTGAAGCAGAGATAGTTTGCTCAGGGAAATTATATTTGTCGAAATCGGTATTCAGCGTGAGCGAGAAATCTTTGACTGTGGTGATCTGGTCTGAAAAACTGTAATACCAGGAGTCAACCCCACGAGATTTGTATGAAAGATGGATCTCTTCCATGGCTCCAGGCGCGATATCTAGCGTTGCTTCTAGCCCACCTCCTGTATCTCCGCGGGGTGTTATCTCGATGTTGCCGACGCGGAATTCGAAATCATCATAGATAGTCCCTGATGATGGAAATATGAATTTGATTGAAGCCGTTGCCGATTCGCTCAAAGGGTTATGGAATGTGTAATTAGCATCGAAGGCTACATCGTACGTGGCGTACCAGAGCAAGCCTTTGCGACGGTGATCGAGTTGAATATCCACGTTTATGACGCTTGAATCTAGCTCAACTTGCACATCTTCTTGATCCGGCGAGGATAAGATGACTTGGGGTGCTTTTTGCCTATGAGATGTACCCCACAAACCTTGTACTTGGCGGTCTAACAAAGTAAATCCAGATTTCGTTCGGCTGATAACGCTGGTGCCGAGAATTACCCAGGCCAACGTCACACATCCGAAGATAAATACGATTGCAACTAAACGACGAACAGTCATACTACACCTCCATGGTTTTGATGATAGAGATGATTTTATAGAAAATAGATTCCGATATCCACCGCTTGAGTCCTGAACTTTAAGCACTCAGGTGCTTGACGTCCATCTAGTGCTTTGATACGCTCAACACAACGATAAAAATATGTTTCGGAGGTGAAGGATGGATTATCTTCAAGATATAAAAAACGCTAGTGATGATCCAAAACAGATGGAAGCGCTTTACCAGGACGTGCTGGAGAGTGGAGAAAACTCCCTCTTTAAATCATCCCTACTAGCCGCTTATGAACAGATGCCGGAGAATGTCTTGCTAGCGGCCTGGTATTACCGTTTGCAGCAAGTAGCTTTTGACGATGTAAAAGAGAAGAAAGATGGAGTCAATTGGAAACTGGCCATCCCATTGAGCATCATTTCGGGGCTGTTCTTTTGGTTGATCACGGATACTAATGGCCCATTGTTCCTTGACCATTTGCCCTATTTAGTCATATTTTGGGCGCCCATAGCAACGATTTTTGCTGTTGCCTTTCTTTCGGGGACGGCGAAACAGCACTATCAACGGGCAGGGTTTGCCGTCGTTGGTCTGAGTTTGGTAGGTTTGTATATTCTCTTGATTTCTCCGGGATTAACGGGTAAATACCAGGATCGCTATGTAGATTTGATGGCTATCCACTTGCCTTTAGCAGCCTGGGTCACACTGGGGATATCTGTGCTAGGGCTGCGTTCGACATATAAAGATCGTTTTGCCTTTTTGATTAAATCCATTGAGACGATGATCACCGCAGGGTTGTACCTGATCTTTGGGATGGTGCTGGGCGGAATTACGTTTGGCATGTTTGCCGCTTTGAATGTGGATATCCCCGATCTGTGGATGCGCCTGGTCATTGCTGGCGGATACGGCCTGCTGCCCACGTTGGCAGTCGCAACGATTTACGATCCAATCGTCGCACCGAGTGCACAAGATTTCACTCAGGGTTTGAGTAAATTCATTGCTACGATGATGCGTATATTACTGCCACTCACCCTGTCCGTCTTGGTCGTATACACCTTTGTGATCCCCTTCAACTTTATGGAGCCGTTTAAGCAGCGTGATGTGCTCATCGTATACAATGCGATGCTCTTCGCGGTGATGGGCCTGCTGATGGGCGCAACCCCAATTCGTCCTAAAGAGCTTACTCCCGTGATGCAAAAATGGCTGCGGTCTGGCATCCTGGCCGTTGCTATCCTGGCGGCATTGATCAGTATCTATGCTATGTCCGCAACGGTATACCGTACGGTGCAATGGGGAATTACGGTCAATCGCCTGACAGTGATCGGGTGGAATACCATCAATATAGGCATTCTGGTTGGCTTGATCGTCAAGCAGTTCAGAGATGATCGTGAGAATTGGGTCGAATCTGCCCAGCAGGTTTTCAGCTATGGGACGAACTTCTATGTCGCCTGGGGACTGTTCTTGATTGTCGCTATTCCATTGCTGTTCCGATAATGGTTTGGCCTTGTCTTTTGTTCTGCAAAAAGGAAAATTGCCATGAGAAATCTAAAGAACCAGATTAAAAGCGCAATGGTTTTGGGAATCTTATCGTTGGTCGCGGGTGGGGTTGGTCATTTGGCATTGACCGATATCTATCACGCCGAGGCGGATCTATCTTTAGAGTGGAATGTCTTGCGCATGTGCGCGCTGGTGATCCTGTTTTTTGTTGCTTGGGCACTGTATATAATGAGAAGAACACTAAGAGAGATTCCATAGATCAGTGGTATATTGTCAAGGCCTACTGTTTCGGCGCGAGTACAAGTTTTTGAACCGATTAGCACGTATACTTTATTTACCCGTTTACGAGCTTACCAGCATTCTGTATTATGCTCAAACTCCTTATTGTCGAAGATAACCCCAAATTGCGCTCCGCGCTGAAATCCGGCCTGGAAGCTACAGGCGAGGTTCAGGTGGTGCATGATTGTGAGAGCGGCGAAGAGGCGTTGCGATACTGTCTCCAGACTTCCGAAGTTTCCGAAAACTTCGGAAGTCTCCTAGATGTTATCCTTATGGATGTCCATCTGGCAGACGAAATGCACGGCATTCAAACCGCTGTTGCTATTCGGCGCGAATTCCCCCGCATGCCGGTTGTTTTCTATTCCATTCAGGATGATGATGCCTACTATAGGGATTTCCGTCAGTCTGGCATTCTGAGCCATTATGCGTACGTACGCAAGTCAAATTATTTGTTGCCAGAAATGATCACCCCTCTGCTGCGAGATGCCGTTGCGGGCCGCAATTTCATCGATCCCGATATCGAAGCCAGGGTGCAGGAAGTTCATCAAAAAGACCAGCATGACCCCATGGCGTTGTTAGAACCCAACGAGCAAGTTGTAGCACGGATGTTGGCACAAGGATTGACCAACGAACAAATCGCTGCCCAGCTAGGCTTTCGTGACAAACGCACCATCAGCCGCGTCAATGGGCAGATTTACACTGTTTGGGGTCTCAAGGACACCCCTACAGATGAGAAAGTCGCCCGCACTCGGGCTGCAATCATCGTTCAGAAAGGGAAACTAATTCATTGGGATGAAGATGGAAACAGTGACCAGTGAACAGTGAACAGGTTACAGCAATCAGTCGACTGTTAACTGTATACTGGCAACTGAATATTGTAAACTGATGACTGATCACTGGCTGCTAAACTGGGCCATCATGGCCGTATCACTTTTCAATACCATCGTGCTGCTTTGGTTGGGCTTCACGGTGGTACTCAACGCCCAGCGGCGTGATTGGGGGTTATGGCTGGTCGCTGGAGAGTTAGTCATGGGGGGAATCTTTTTCCTAAGCCATTCGATCATCTTGGATCACGGACTCGTCGTGTTCACTCAGAATCTCAATTTCTGGTGGCATGTTGGCTTGGTACCTGTTATGACCATACCTTTCGCCTGGTATATCGTCATGCTTTGGTTTGGGGGGTTCTGGGATGGTTCTACGACGCGGCTTTATCGAAGGCATTGGATTTGGTTTGTATCAACCAGTATCCTGGCTATCCTCGTCATCGTATTGATGATTTTCGCCAATCCAATACCATCATTTGCTCAAATCGCACAATTCGAGTTATCGTCATCGATTTCTTTGCGCGGTGTTCCCCTTCTTGTATTAGTTTATCCTTTCTATATATTCCTGTGCCTTGTGCTATCTCTAGACGTTTTACGACACCCCGCGCCGTCTCTGAGAATTATGGGAGATCAAGCCCGGAAGCGCGCCCGTCCTTGGTTGATGGCTGCCACCCTCGCCCAAATCGTAGTCTCCTTGCTTGTTGGCGCGGCGATGTTCTGGATTATTCGTAATACTCGCCAGTCAATAGATTATCGCGGCCTCTCCATGTCAATTGCCTGGTTCGATCTGACTATTTCCGCCGTAATTGCCATTTCAGTTTTCTTAATGGGGCAGGCAGTGACATCCTATGAAATCTTTACAGGGAAAAGTATGCCCCGCCAAGGTATGAAACGCTATTGGCGCAGGGCGGTGATCCTGTCGTGCGGATTCGCGATTGTGATGGGGGGCAGTCTTGAAGTTAATGCTGGCCCAATCTATATTGTTCTCATAAGCGGATTGCTGATCATTGCCTTCTTCGCACTCCTGAGTTGGCGTTCATTTCAAGAACGGGAACGTTATGTTAGAAGCTTGCGCCCCTTCGTTTCGGGTCAGGGAGTGTTAGACCGTTTTGTCGCACAGCCATCAGATGATGTGGATTTGCGAACGCTGTTTAAGGCGTTATCAGAGGATGTGCTCGGGCTGCAGCGAGCGGTTTTGATGCCTCTGGGATCAGTTGCAGCACTTATCGAGGAGCCTTTTGTTTATACTGTGGATGGCGTTGTGGATGAGCTGCCTTCTTTGGAAGGGATCCTGGAATCGCCTGAACAAGTAGGTGTTCCTCTGCATCGTGCCACGGATGGCGTTTGGGTTTGGGCAGTGCCTCTATGGAGTGAGCGCGGTTTGATAGGTGTTTTGTATCTTGGGCCAAAACTCGATGGAGGTCTTTACGCCCAAGAGGAAATCGATATCGCCCGCACGACTGGAGAGAGGTTGATCGACACCTATGCCAGCGCTGTGATGGCCCAGCGGCTGATGGCCTTACAACGCCAGCAAATGGCTGAAGGCCAGGTGCTTGATCGGCGCACGCGCAGAGTGCTGCATGATGAAGTCCTTCCTCAACTTCATGCTGCTATGCTGCAGCTAAGTAGTGGTGCAAGGGATCACTCGACAACGGTTGCTGATCTCAGCAGTGTTCACAAGCAGATCGCTGAATTGCTTCGAAAATCTCCCACAGTTACCACACCGAGGATCGGAGAATTAGGGATTCTAGCAGCTTTACGTCGTTCCATTGAAGATGAATTGAGCAGCGCCTTCGACGAAATTCAATGGCAGATATCTACTGTTGTGGAAGAAAACTGTAAGGGGCTACCTCTGCTATCTGCCGAAGTGATCTTCTATGCCGCTAGGGAAGCTATCCGCAACGCTGCGCAACATGGCAGGGTTTCCAACCGTCCGCTAAATTTGTGTGTATTTACGAAAGAAGATGGCGCTTATCAAGTGATAATTGAAGATAACGGTGCTGGATTGGGAGAGAGCGGGGATCATCCTGATGGTCATGGTCTGGTTTTGCACAGTACGATGATGGCATTGATTGGCGGTTCTCTTGATATAGACAGTGAGCGGGGTAAGGAGGCGTGCAAAAATAACTTCCCATTTTGAGACGGCTGAACTAATCGG
>CAZLNX010000292.1:0-7783 GCA_964560795.1 uncultured Anaerolineales bacterium
ATAAATCGGTGGCTGTGGTATCGGCCACCTACAAAATCCTTTATACCAGGAGTAAACCATGAAAAGCTTATCCATCGTCTTACCCGCATATAATGAAGAAGCCAATGTGCGTACCACAATCTCCGAAGTGGCTGGTATCATGCAAAAACTTGGCATCGATCACGAGATCATTCTGGTCAACGACGGCAGTCGTGACCGCACTGGTGAGATCGGGCGCGAGTTGGCAGCCTATATCCCCGAGTTCCGTCTAGTGGAACACTACCCTAATCGCGGCTATGGCGGAGCACTCAAAGCCGGTTTTGACGCTGCACGCAAGGAGTTGATCGCCTTCTTCCCGGCTGACAATCAATTCCACTTCGAGGAGATCACCCGCCTGCTGGAACGCCTGGAAGAAACCAATGCCGACATCATCAGCGGTTACCGAGCGCCGCGGCGCGATCCTTTCATGCGTAAGGTCAACGCCTTTGGCTGGAATACCATCATCCGTATTCTGTTCGGTTACCTGTGCCGCGACATCGACTGCGGTTTCAAACTTTTCCGGCGCGAGATACTAAATCACGTGAGCATCACATCCGATGGAGCGCTGATCGATACCGAGTTCCTCTCCAGCGCCCGACGCCTGGGTTGCTGCATCGAAGAAGTGCCTGTAACCCACCGTCCTCGCGTCGGGGGTGAGGCTACGGGCGCGAATATCCATGTGATCATTAAGGCCTTCCGCGATCTGTGGGGATTGCTGCAAGAGCAAATCGCGACCAGCGGTTACTTAAAATGGCGCTTCAATTTGCGCTGAGAATAGATTCACATTTATTAAAAAGATTACATCAAAGACCGGTGGTTTAACATTCCCGCCGGTTTTTGCTTTTGCCTCTGGTTGCTATCAAGCGGATTCCTGGCATAAACAGCTGCCAGAATATGACTAAATTCTAAAAATCATCTGCATATCTCATGGAATTCGCAAGAATAATCCCAACCTGTGCTAGAATGAAAACACAACCTCATAACCAAACCATTACCCGGGAGCGTATCGATGCTGTATAAAACGCTAACCAAAGATAATTTTCGAAAGATGGTTGAAGGCCTCATGGAGAATAATGAGGTCATGGGGCCCAAATGGAGAGACCGGGACACAGAGGGGAATAAGATCTACCGCTTTTTGAAGCTCAACAACTTTGATGAACTCGAGCTGGATTACACCCGTTCCTATAGTTCCCCCAAGAACTTCTTTCTACCTTTCAAAGAACGACTAGCCACGTATGATTTGGGAGATGCGGACTGGGAGCAAAATATCCGCTATACGATTCACCCGCGCGTAATCGTTGGCATGCGCGCCTGTGACATTAACGCCCTGCGAAAATTGGACGAAGTCATGGTGAAAAGCACTTATCCTGATCCGCATTATTTTGCACGGAGACGAAACACGCTCATCATTGGGTTGGATCATGAACCCCTGGAAGATTGTTTCTGCCGCTCGATGGGCGCTGATGTGGCTTTACGAGGTTTTGATCTCTTTTTAACCGATATTGGTGACAAGTATTTTGTCGCCATCGACTCGGATACCGGCTACATGATCCTAAACCAATATGACGCCCAAGAGGTCACTGAAGAGGATCAATTGGAATTCAAGCGCGTTAAGCAAGAGATTGAGTCCAAGTTCACCACACAGGTAGACGTCACTATTGTGCCAGAATTGATGGACTTGGAATTTGAGTCTGAAGTCTGGCAAAAATGGGGGGATAAATGCCTGAGCTGCGGGAGTTGTGCCATGGTCTGCCCGACCTGCTACTGTTATGGCATCGAGGAAGAAGTCGATCTGACCTTTTCCCACGCTACTAAAAGACGCCGCTTGTACTCCTGCAACTTGCTCGATTTTGCCATGGTGGCAGGAGGACACAATTTCAGACCGGACTCTCATGTGCGCTTGAAGTATCGTTATTATCACCAGTTCAGGGGATTCGTGGAAGCCTTCAACCAATCCCTGTGTGTGGGGTGCAACCGCTGTGGGGTAGCCTGTCTGGCGGGGATCAATCCGAAAGATGTGATCGATGATCTGATTACCACGGAGAAACTATGAGTTTAAAGATTCCATACCACGATATCAATCTTGAACCAACCATGTCGAAGTCTCCGGATTTCAACCGTAGATCGCGGCGCATGCAGACTGAACGGAGCTTTAAATCCCAGATTATCGCTGCCATTCCCCTAACAGATCAGGAGAAACTCTTTCACATCAAGATATGCGACCCCGGCGAACGGGACAATTTCAGTTTCCTTCCTGGTCAGTTCGTTATGCTGAGTCTGCCTGGTTGTGGGGAGATTGCCATTTCGATTTCAGGCTCGAATTCCAATAAGGAATTCCTGGAACTTTGTGTGAGGAGGGTCGGCCTGGTGACGGGACTCCTGCACCGCTTAGAGGCCGGAGCCATAGTAGGAATCCGCGGCCCCTTCGGCACACACTTCCCCATGCAGAAGATGAAAGGCAACAATATCCTGCTGATTGCCGGCGGTTTAGGGATCGCCCCGCTGCGCTCGCCGATCTATTGGGCCAATGAGCATCGCACCGATTTTGAGGACATCACCATTATGTATGGTGCCCGAGACCCTGGACAGATTTTATTCGACTACCAATTTGATGAATGGCGAAAAATCTACGACCTGGAATTGTTGACCATCGTCGAACATCCTGATGAAGATTGGAAAGGGCACGTAGGCATGATCACAGAGTTGTTCGATGACGTTCCCGTCGACCCCGGCAACACCTACGCCATCGTCTGTGGCCCTCCAGTGATGTTCAAATTTGTGTGCAGTTATCTCAGCGAATTGGGTTTGCCGCGCCAGCGCATGTTCGTCTCATTAGAACGCAGAATGCACTGCGGCATGGGCAAGTGCTGTCGCTGCAATGTCGGTTCCACATTTACCTGTATAGACGGACCCGTGTTCGATTACTGGACAGTGATGAATCTCCAGGAAGCGATATAACTTTGAAGGAAGAAGCATGAAATACTTAGGTATTCCACTTGAAAAGCCAAAGGTCGCCTTCTTTGGGTTCACCAGTTGCGAAGGCTGCCAATTGCAGATCGCTAACAAAGAAGAGACTCTTGCGGATTTACTTGGCGCAGTCGAGGTGATGAACTTCCGCCTGATCTCTTCAGATAAGAACAACGGATATGATATCGCCTTTATCGAAGGCAGCATCACCACCGAGGGCGAAATTGAACGTTTAAAGAAAATTCGCGCTCAAGCCAAACTGCTAGTTGCGATAGGAGCATGCGCCAGCCTTGGTGGCGTGAACAACCTCAGGTCGCGCTTTCCTCTAGCAGACACTGTCGAAGAAGTGTACGGCGAACACCTTATAGACACCGGACCGGTGCGAAAAATTTCGGATGTTGTCCCTGTAGATTATGAACTGCCCGGCTGCCCGATCTCAAAATCTGAGTTTGAATGGCTGGTGCGGCACGTGATCGTTGGCATAATCCCACAACTGCCCCAATATCCGGTGTGTGTCGAATGCAAACAGCGCATGAACACCTGTGTATTCGATATGGGCATGATCTGCATGGGTCCTATCACCCGCGCTGGCTGCAACGCCATCTGCCCGCGCAACCACTTCGGCTGCTGGGGATGCCGAGGCGCGGTGGACGAAGCCAACTACGAATCATTTATTGAAATTCTCCAAGAACGCGGATTTCCAGAGAGACAAATCGCCGAACGAGCCAACTTCTTCAACGCCTTCAGCGGCGTTGAAGTAATCCCGCAATTGGACTAGTGGAAGGTCTAGGATGACAAATATTCTCGAAAAGCCAATTGATATTCATGTCGAGCATGTAGCCCGCGTAGAAGGTCATGGAAATATCCATATCGGCATCGAAAACGGGAAGCTGACCGAATGCTCCTGGGAAGTCGTTGAGACACCCCGGTTCTTCGAAGTGATGTTCAAAGGCCTTTCCTTTGATATGGCTCCGATGCTGGCAGCGCGCGTCTGCGGCATTTGTTCTATATCCCATTCCCTGACAGCCACGCGGGCTGCCGAACGGGCACTCAACATCCAGGTTCCAGAAACAGCCCAAAAGATCAGGCTGCTTGCCAAACACGCGGAGACCCTGCAGAGTCATGTATTGCATCTCTTCTTCCTAGTCGCTCCCGATTTTCTCAATGTTGGCAGTGTGATCCCCGTTTTGAGCAGTCACCCGCACATTGTGCAGATCGCAACCCAACTCAAGGGCTATGCCAATCGGGCTTCTGATCTTTTGGCAGGCAGAACATCGCATCCCATGGTGTTCAAAGTCGGCGGGTTGACACAGGTACCGCGTAAAAGTCAGCTCAGGAAACTGCTGAACGAACTCGAAGAGAATATCCCTCATCTGTGGCAAGCTATCGATGTATTCAAGGGAATCCCCATGCCCGCTTTTGAGAGGCAGACAGAGTTTGTTTCGCTGATGGGAGAAGACCACTATCCATTCATCGGTGGGGATCTGGTTTCAAGCGATGGAATTCGTATGGCTGAGGATGATTACCTGGCCATGACCAATGAATACATGGTCGATTTTTCTACCTCCAAGTGGTGCAAACTGAGTAGAGATTCCTTTGCTGTCGGCGCGCTGGCACGCTTCAACAATAATTATCATCTCCTACATCCTAAGGCAAAAGAAGTAGCCGAAGATATCGGCCTGAAAGCAGGCTCAAATAATCCCTTCTTCCATAACTTAGCACAGCTAATTGAGTGCGTGCATGTGGTTTATGAATCCAAAGATATGATCACAGAACTGATCGATTCCGACACATCGGATTTCATGGCCACATTTGAAATTAAAGCAGGCGAAGGCGTTGGTGCACTGGAGGCGCCTCGGGGGATCCTGTACCACCATTTCCAGATTGATGATGAAGGTAAAATCGTCCGGGCGAACTGCGTCATCCCCACCGGGCAGAACCATGCCAATATCCATCATGACCTGCAGAAGCTGGTACCGGAGATGACGGCACAAGGGCTAGGGGAGAAAGAGATCAGCTTGCGTGCTCAGATGTTGGTCAGAGCCTATGATCCATGCATATCATGCTCTGTACATTGAACTGCGTAGAATATCCACCCCATATTCATCTTTCAACCGCACTATAGCCCCTAATTCAACTTGGGGGCTATTTTTGTTCGCATCTTAATTCAGCAAACACCACACAACCATCAAGATCAATAACTGAAACCTTCATCAAACCCCAAAGACTTCTAAACATATTCTGAATATCTATTTGATAAGATTGCCACAATTAACCCCAAATCCTTTGTTTTTCTATAAGGAGAAAACGATGATGGACAAACCTTCCATATCCCGACGTGAATTTTTGAAATTTATGGTGGCCTGTGGCTTCAGCACCTCTGCTGGGAGAAACTTGCTCTCTCTTACAAATTTCGAGACCATTGAAACAGAATTCGACATGGCAGTCGCACAAGGATCCAGCGCCAGCCCTACAGCCCTGGTACAGGCGGCCATCGCCGCGTTGGGCGGCATAGAACTCTTCGTCAAGCCAGGGGATAATGTGATCATAAAACCAAATATCGTCGCCGCCGATTATTCCTATGAGTATGCCGCCTATACAAACCCCGAGGTTGTCGGCGCCATCACTGAACTCTGTGTTAGTGCCGGGGCTGGACGCGTGCGTATGATGGATCGGCCCTCCAGCAGCACCTGCGAACAGGTTTACGCTCGCAGCGGCATTGGGGATGCTGTCATTGCTGCTGGCGGTCAGCCAGAGGTAATGAGTGATATTAAGTATCGTAAGGTTGATATCCCTGAAGGGCGCGACATCTCCAGTTGGACAGTCTACGGCGATGTCTTGGATGCTGATGTTGTAATTAATGTGCCTATTGCTAAACACCACAGCCTATCAAAACTGACCTTGAGCATGAAAAACCTGATGGGCGTGATCACCCAGCGCAACAAGTTCCACCGTAAACTGGGGCAGCGGCTTGCTGATCTTTCAAGCCTGATCCGTCCCACATTAACCATTATGGATGCAGTGAATATCCTCATGGCTCGCGGTCCCAGGGGCGGCAACTTGAGTAATGTCAAACAGATGAACACCATCATCGCCAGTCAAGATTTTGTTGCCACAGGCGCATATGCTGCCACCTTCTTTGATCTAACAGGTGCCGATATCGATGCCCTGCGTTTGGGTGCCGAGATGGGGCTGGGCACGCTTGATCTGGGTAGCCTGAAGATTGAAGAGATTGTGGTTTAGATATTCCACTTCTTTCTGACGTGCTTCCTTTGTTTGGATAGGTGATTCCATGTTCCCGAAAATAAAACTAACCACAGATAAATGGGATAAACGCTGATACTTTATGCTTTTTATCCGTGTTCATCCCTGTTCATCTGTGGTTTTTTCCAAATGCTCCGAGAAGAAATCAACTCAGAATCAAAATGCCCATCACTAATAATCAAATCACACCCCCGAAAAATCAAAGCCTCAAGTGGAGCTGCTGGCGCAGGGTTCGCCAGTTTGTTCAAACCTTGGCGCTGCTACTATTTCTCTACTTGCTGCTAGTCAACTGGAGCACAGGAGATGCCTCATCTCAATCAGGTATTTTCTTCCGTCTCAACCCCCTGACGGCGCTGACTGCCATGATAGCGGGAAGAGCCTGGATCCCCAAAATGGGCTGGGCGCTGATCACCTTGGGCGCGACTCTTCTCTTGGGTCGGGTGTGGTGTGGGTGGATTTGTCCCATGGGGACAACCTTGGAGTGGGTCCGATTTTCGGGGGCTTATCAACGTTCAGCAAAGATCTCGCCGCGCTGGCGGTCGGCCAAGTATATCCTCTTATTGTTAACCTTAGGGATGGCATTATTGGGCAGCTTGACACTGCTGATCTTCGATCCTATCACCATCATCACCCGTGCTACCGCCACTGGGCTTCTCCCGGCACTCAATTACGGCATTACGCAGCTTGAATTCGCTCTATACAAATATCCCATATTTCAACCTGCGATTAGCTGGGTCGAGAGCGCGCTGCGCGGCGTGGTTTTGCCTTCGATCCAATCTACCTATTCCCATAACATCCTTATCTTCGCACTTTTTGCGGGCATCCTGGCATTGACCGCCCTGGGGGATCGCTTCTGGTGCCGATATCTGTGCCCATTGGGCGGTTTATTGGGATGGCTCTCGAAGATCTCCCTATTCAGGCCACTCATCAGACCCCAATGCAATCATTGCGATCACTGCATCAGCGAATGTCCGCTGGAAGCCATCCAGATGCATAATGGAAATGGGATCCAACCCCACGAAATCACCCCCTCGGAATGCACCCTGTGCATGGATTGTTTGTCGGCTTGCCCAGAGAGCAGTATCACCTTTGGTTGGCAGACCCACCCTGTGCTCGCTCAGGAATACGATCCCAGCCGCCGTCAGGCACTGGTCTCCCTGGGGATGGGTGCGGCCGGGGCGCTGATGATGAGCACAAACGCTGCCGCAAAATCGCCCAGCCCGCGCCTGATCCGCCCTCCGGGGGTCGAAGATGAAGATGATTTTCTCTCCAAATGCATCCATTGCAGCGAATGTATGCAGGTCTGCGCTACAACGGGATTGCAGCCGACCTTATTAGAGGCTGGATTAGAAGGGCTGTGGACTCCCTACCTGGTACCGCGGCTGGGTCCTTGCGATTATAGCTGTACTGCCTGTGGAGATGTCTGCCCCAGTGGGGCAATCCCCGTGTTGGATCTGGAAACCAAGCGCCAGCAGGTGATAGGGTTATTAGAATGAAGTGGTGGGGCGTGGCAGATGATGTGCTACCCTTTGTT